>CALKAH010000207.1 GCA_937983315.1 uncultured Acholeplasmataceae bacterium
GTGTTTGACCAGTTTGATACGATTTCAACATCATCATGTTTAATACCTAAAATGACTTTACCTTGATAGGCAAAATTATTGAATGTATAGCTGCATGTCTCATCTTGTGCATATGTTGCTGTTGCACAGATCAGATCAAATTGCCGATCAAGGATATCATAAAAGGAATCACCCTGATAAAAAGGGATATCTTCATCAAAGATGGTTTCACCTTCTAAATCAATCATCGTTAGATGAATGAAACCATCAACCTCTGCGGTGTGGTCTTCGCTGATCAGTCTGATGACAACAATTCCTGCTAAAACCACAACAAGTGAGATGATAAACTTGATGATGGGCTTTTTCAGCCATGCGATATGTTGCATTATGATGAAAAACTCCACAGGTTAAGTTCGGGTGATGTCCATCCCACATGTTGATCGCGATAAATCTTATACATCACAAGTGCTGCAAAAGCTTGAGGTGTTGAAAAAGCGAGATCATCTTGGGCATCACCGCTTAAGTATTTGAAACCTGATGAGCCGCGATAAGACCAAAGAGCTTCGACCAAGTCGATATCTTCGATGGTATATGCTTCAGCACGTGGATCTTCACCAACGGCATAAAGTCCCATAATGGACGCAGCAGTTGATGATGCATTGGCATTTCCCCATGCACTGACGCCTGTGCTTGTTTGATTATTGGTGATTTCAGCGATCATTCGTGTGATATAGAGGCTGACATCAGGATCATCTTGATGTGATGAAACAGCACTTAATGCCATACCTGCAAAATCAGCATCCATAAATGTTGGGTCGTTTGCGAGTAAATAACTGATCACTTCTGTTTGTTTTGTTGAAACTTCCGGACCAAACAAAATATCGTAAATATTTAAGAACGTTACAGCATCATATGGATTCGTTGGAGTGAGAGCAAGAAGTGCATCTTCAAGGCTACTCATGGTCCCATCTTGAGCATATGAAATAAGTGCTGATTTTAAAAGATTACCCATGGAATCAACACCTGGATTTGGATATGTCAATGTATTCAAATCAACCACATCATATCCATGTTCATTGAGCAAAATAAGCGCTGCCAAAACATGTTGACTCAAACCCTCTTGACTGATGTAGGTGTCGAGATGTTCATCTACAAATGATAAAATCCACGCATCAATGGCTAAATCAAATTCAGAAAGCATTGTCGATTCACGAAATGAAATCACCATGTCCTCTTCATAGGTAATCACATCAAGTCCTGTAGAACTCATTTCATCATTAATATATAAACCAAGATAGTAATTATACGTGATGCCATATTCGGTCGGATAAAATCCAGCGACACCTTGTATGAAAGCACCCCACTGGGAAGTCTGATAATCCAAATCAACCGCTTCATCGATTAATTCGAGTAGTGATAGCGTTGTATCCTTTGGATACACAACTTCCTCACTGATCACAACATCACCTGATAAATCTCTAACTTCAACTGTGAATGTATCTTGATCTTCTTGACATCCGGCAAATAAGACGATACTTAAGAAAAACAACAACCATAAACCAATCTTCTTCATGTCTATTCTCCTTTTTTCAATAAAAAAATCCATACCAATGGGGTATGGAAATAGACAAAAAGAGGATTTTTGTCCTTCTCAACCCCAGAAGATGACTCGCGTTGACGCATGTGGTAGGTCTCCCGGCTTAACATCATCCTACTCTGCACCTTCCCGCTTACGCAGTGGTCGTCGCATTTCGTCCGTTTCACGGTTGCTGGGACAGCTCAAGAATATACTTGATTCCCTGTTATGCTTGTTAGCACCATCTCGTCGATTCGATTACTTTCATTATAAGCCACGAAGGTTGATTCTACAAGGTGACTTTTGGACTTTTTTTCTTGTTTAGAATGAATCTACTTTCTTACTTCGTTTTCATCAAATCATAAACCTTTTTTAAAAGATCATCACGTATTACTTGAATATCTTCGATCAGTTCTTCGGCTTGGAGTTGATATTGCTTTTTTGCAATCGTATCCGTCAAACCAGGAAGGTTGATCATGATGTTAAGACATGCCCCAAGACCCCCTGAACTGAGTGCTAAAACAGCAACACCCAAGTCTGAAAGTGTATTTTGATTTTGATAGCGTAAGATCAGTTCAAACTGATGCAGGGCAGATAGTGAAAGTGTCGCAACCTTTAGAGGAACCATAATGGCTTGAACGGTACCTTCTTGAATCTTTTCGTTACGTAATCTCACTTCATCTTCAGTCGTTTTTGGCATTTGATAAGCTTTCATGATGACATTGAAAGCTTCTGTATCACGATCGATAAGGTCCATTAATGCATCTTTGATGACCATGAAACTTGATATAATGTCTTTGAATTCAAATTGAATAGCTGAATCAAGAGCTAAAAACTTCTTTTTATCCACGGTTAAGTGTCCAACCATACGCGCTAATGCGACACCCATCGATGACATCAGCGCAGATACCGAACCTCCACCAGGAGCTGGACTCTTTGAGTCAACTTCTTGAATAAACGATGTGACATTTAAATCGACTAATTTCATGCTAATCCCTCACAATCTTTTGGTCACTGACCACTTTTTTTCCTGCAATATAAACATCTTTGACGTGATTGACGCCAAAATGATACAAAACATAGGTTAGGTTAGGTGCTTGTAGTAAAACAAAGTCTGCATCCTTACCTACTTCAATGGATCCTTTTGTGTGATCAATCTTTAAATGGTATGCTGCGTTAATCGTTGATGCATGCAAAATCTCTTCTGGTGTCAATCCCATATGATTGGATGCAAGTTGTAAAATAAACTGAAAGTTTTCAGTTGGGCATGATCCTGGATTATAATCCCCAGCAATCGATAGAATGACACCTTGATCGATCATCTTGCGTGCGGGTGCATATGTTTTTTTCAAATAGAAGGATGTTCCAGGTAATACATTGGCAACCGTTGTTGATTGACTGAGTTTCTTGATATCTTCATCGGAGATAGCCATCACATGATCAACCGATGTACACCCGAGTTCGACACCTAATCCTGCACCACCCAATGAATGGATTTCATCAGCATGCATTTTGATGGTAAAACCTAATCGCTTCGCTTCTTCTAAAATGCGTCTGGTCTCTTCGATAGAGAAGACACCTTCTTCACAAAACACATCAACAGCTTCTGCGAGATTGTTTGATGCGATGAACTTCATATCATGCATCATCGATTGAATGTAATCTTCTTTTCGTCCTTGATATTCTCTTGGAACAGCATGAGCTGCCATGTATGTTGAAATCACGCGCATCGGATGTTCGTCATTCAGTCGTTGGTTGATGCGTAGTTGTTTCATTTCATGTTCTAACGATAATCCATACCCACTCTTTGATTCAACGGTTGTCACGCCGTGTAACATCATGCGATCAAGTGAATGATATGCTTGATGATAGAGTGCATCAAAACTTGCTTTTCTTGTTTTTTCAACCGTTCCTAAAATCCCTCCACCTTTTTCTAGAATGGATAGATATGGAACACCTTGTTGAAGTTGTTCATATTCATCTTCACGTGAACCAGCATGAACAAGATGGGTATGTGAATCAATCCATCCTGGTATGATGATGGCACCTTTGGCATCGATGAGTTCTGTTTCGGAACCAAGAAAAGTATCACCATCGCCTTCACCAAAACCGAGAATCTTACCATCTTTAATGGCTAAGTAGGCTTGATGGATGGTCTTTATATCATTCATATCTTTACCACGAACAGGTGGTTGATGATAGGGTGTGTATAAGGCTTTGATGCGATAGATGATCAGATCAGCGTACACGAAAGTCCCTCCTTTTATCGATAAGCTTCAATGATTTTTTGAGTGTTAAAATCGCGGAAACCTAAATAATGGATCGCATGTTGAGTGATCTCATCCAACCTCATCTTGTTATCAAAGGGAATGTGATCACATGCAAAGTAATATTTCAAAGAATCAACTAAAGCTTCTTTCGGTAATAAACCTACGATTTCAGCACTGCTCACGGATACATGGTAACGTTTGATTTCCATTTTCACAGTTTCTAAGATTCGATAGATTGGGTTTTTCTTGAAATCTAAGATATTCATCGTCACTTGGACATGTCCGCGTTCTTTCAGTGTTGCTGGTCCTGCTTGAATATATTGAAATCCACCCGATGATTGTCTGATGACTTTCGCAAGATTGTTTGCAATCTTTTCATCTTCGGTTGCAAGATCAATATTGAACGCGATTAAAGGCATCCGTGCTCCAATAGCAACCACACCAAAGGTAGGATGAATCATGGGTAGACCATAATCGGGTTTCCACATGGGATCTTGGATCTTTTCTTTCATGCCTTCAAATTCACCTTTTCTAATTTCAGGTAAACTTTCACGTTCTTTGGTTTGTGCTGCTTTTGCATAAAGAAACACAGGGATTTGATACATCGCTGATACATGATCAGCAAGTGATTTTGCATATTCGACACATTCTTCCATGGTGATTCCTTGAATGGGGATAAAGGGAACCACATCAACTGCTCCCATGCGAGGGTGCTCACCCTTATGGATGTTCATATCGATTTCGATCATAGCACGTTCAAAAAATCGGATCAGCGGTATGATCATTTTTTCAGGATCACCCAAAAGTGTAATCACGGTACGATGATAATCTTGATCAGGTTCATAACTGATCAGTTTAAATCCTTCTTGATCTTTTAAGGGTTCGATAATCGATTGAATTTTTGTAAGATCGCGCCCTTCACTGATGTTGGGTACACATTGAACAATACGCATGATGTTATCCTTTCCTTTTGCAAATAGCTTCCTTGATTTTGTTTACATCTGCATGCACTGGCAATGTGACAGATGCCTGAACTTGCTTCTCATTGAACGCTTTGACGGTTTCAATCGCATGTTCATTTTGAGCCCATGCGCGACGTGATACACCTGCCATGACGTCATAGGTCATCGCTTCAGTTAAAATACGATCAACCTCATATGAACCATCAAGGACCATACCATAGCCACCATTGATTGACTTGCCGATACCGACACCACCACCATTGTGAAGCGCCACTAAGCTCATCCCACGACTCGCATTGCCTAATGCGACGTGGGTTGCCATATCTGCCATGATATTGGAACCATCTTTGATATTTGCTGTTTCACGGAATGGAGAATCGGTTCCTCCTGTGTCGTGATGGTCTCGTCCTAACATAATTGGACCCACACGTTTTTGTCGAACAAGTTCATTAAAGCGTAGAGCAATGTTAAGTCTTCCCTCTGCATCTTGATATAAAATCCGTGCTTGAGTACCGACAACAAGAGCATTCTTTTTGGCTTCTTTGATCCACATGTAGTTATCATAATCTTGAAATCTTCGATCATAAGGAATGAGCTTCATCGCTTCCTGATCGGTGATCTCTAAATCTTCCTTTTTCCCAGATAGGCACACCCAACGGAACGGTCCATACCCATAATCAAAGAGGAGAGGTCCCATGAGCTCTTCAACGTAAGAAGGCTGTACAAAGCCATCGAGATCATTAAGACCATTCTTGCATATGGATGTCACACCTGCATCATAAACCGCCTTTAAGAAGGCATTTCCATAATCAAAAAAGAAGGTACCTCGATCGACTAAGGTCTCAATCAAATGATAATGTTTCTGAAGTGATAGATTGACTAATTCCTTGAATTGATCTGGGTTTTCTTTGAGCATTTGGGTCCGTTTCTCAAAGGTTAATTGATAAGGACAATAACCACCTTCATAAACAGCGTGGCATGAGGTTTGATCACTTAATAAATCAATCATGATATGCTGTTTAACCGCTTCATCAAGCAAATCAACAATATTACCATGGTAAGCAATTGCACATGCTTTTCTTCGTTGCTGTGCTTGCTTTGCACGTTGAAATGCTTCATCAGCAGAGGTTGTAATTTCATCAATCCATCCTTGCTTGTAACGTGTTTGAATGCGTGAAAGATCAACTTCTGCGATGATCCCTACACCACCTGCAATCACAATCGCTTTTCCTTGTGCTCCACTCATACCACCAAGACCCGATGAGACAAATAGCCGTCCTGCAAGATTATCCTTGTGAGGAATATTTAGTTTTAAACGTCCTGCATTCAGAAGCGTTGAATATGTTCCATGAACAATGCCTTGTGGTCCAATATACATCCAACCACCGGCTGTCATCTGTCCGTAATTGGCAACACCTAAAGCTGCAGCACGATCAAATGATGCTTGATTGTCATATAACCCAACCATTAAACCATTTGTGATAATCACCCGTGGTGCTGTTGGATGACTTAAAAAGAGACCGAGTGGATGACCCGACATGACGGTCAACGTTTGATGGTGATCCATGATCTCTAAATATTTTTTAATCAAATGGTACTGCATCCAGTTTTGACAGACTTGTCCAGTTTCTCCATAGGTCACAAGCTCATAGGGATATAAGGCGACGTCAGAATCTAAGTTATTATCCATCATCACCATGAATGCTTTACCTTGTAATGTCTTTGCACGATACTCATCAATCGGTTTTCCATAAAGTCGATCCTTGGGTCGGAAGCGATAACCATAAATACGTCCCTTTTCCATCAGTTCGTCAAGAAACTCTGGAATGAGTGTATCATGCCATGCTTCAGGAATATAGCGGAGTGCATTCATCATCGCTTTTTCAATATCGCTATCACTTAGATGTGCATGACGCTTGGGGGCACGTCTAAGTGAAGGATCAAAAACGATGGGTTCAGGCAACCGATCAAATATATCGTTTAGGGTTATACTCTTCACGCTTCATCCTCCTCAAAAATCATTTTTTCAAATGATGAATCGGTTAAAAGTTTTTCCATGGTATGTAAATATGGGTATAAGACAACATCTTGTTGTAGTGTTGGAATGTGTTTTCTAATGGCAGAATAGGCACGTTCTGTGATGCGCCCTAATGGTTTTTTACCACGCATATCAATAGCTTGACATGCTGTAAACATCTCCATCGCAATCACTTTTCTCACATTCTCTAAAATCGTTTTTGATTTTCTTGCAGCAATCGATCCCATCGACACATGATCTTCTTGATTGGCAGACGATGGTATCGAATCAACACTTGCTGGATGAGCTAAAACTTTGTTTTCAGATACAAGTGAAGCTGCTGTATACTGGACAATCATCAATCCAGAATTAAGCCCTGAGTACTGTGCTAAAAAGGGTGGAAGTCCTCCTGAGAGATGTGGGTTTACCATACGTTCAATGCGACGTTCACTGATATTGGCTAATTCTGAAAGTGCGATACCTAAATAGTCAAAACTTAAGGCTAATGGTTGACCGTGGAAGTTGCCTGCACTGATTGCTTGTTTATCTTGAACGAACAAAATAGGATTGTCCGTGACAGCGTTCATTTCTCTTTCGACGATCATCTTGATGTGATCAAGAGCATCATAGGTTGCACCATGAACCTGGGGTGCACAGCGAAGTGAATAAGCATCTTGAACACGAAGTTCATTTTGATGGGTTGTCATGTGGCTATCCTGAAGATAATTGAGAACATCGTTTGCAACCTTGATTTGACCTGCCTGTTTTCTGATTTCATGAACGCGAGGATCATAAGCTTCAACAATACCATTCAATGCTTCCATGGTGAGTGATAAGGCGATGTTCGCCATCTTCAAGAGATGAAAAGATTCTTCTAAAACAAGACCACCGATGGCACACATCGCCTGTGTTCCATTGATTAAACTTAAACCTTCCTTAGCTTTTAGTCCATCTAAGGGGGTTAGACCTGCTTGACGCAAACCCTCTTGTGCTGCATAACGATGTCCTTGATATTCAACTTCACCTAATCCGATGAGTGGCAAACTCATATGAGAGAGTAATGCAAGATCACCACTCGCTCCTAAACTTCCTTTTTCATACACGATAGGAATCAGATCATTATTTAAATATTCGAGTAACTTCAAAATGGTCTCCACACGAAGACCACTATATCCTTGAATGAGTGCATTAATACGAAGTGCAATCATCGCACGAACGGTTGATTTCGGAAGAGGGTCACCGACTCCACATGCATGACTCATTAAGAGATTGGCTTGTAGTTCGGATAATTCACGCTTATCAATTTTTACCGATGAGAGGTGACCAAATCCCGTGTTGATACCATAGATGGGATCATCACCATTAGCCATCTCTTTCACGAGCTGTCTTGCCTGTTCAACCAACATGAGATTGTGTGGATGAATGCTCACTTCTTCTTGATCGATTGCTATTCTTTTAAGTTGTTCTAATGTTAATGATGCACCATCAAGTACAATCATACGCGTTCCTTCATCACTTGGCTTCTGCAATCAGACATGCCAGTGCAATTGAGTAAAATTTCGATTCTTTGCTATCCGCACGAGATGTTAAAACGATAGGTTTTCTTGCACCTGCAATCACCGATGCGCTTTTTGCTCCTGCTAAAAACATCATACTCTTATAGAAAACATTTCCCGACTCAATCTGTGGCATGACAACAAAATCAACATCACCAGCCATGGGATCGGTAATACCTTTATGAACAGCAGCTTCATGGTTAATCGCATTATCAAGGGCAAAAGGACCCCCTATGGTACAACCCTTAATGCGTTCGTTTTGATTTCTTTCGATGAGTTCAACAGCATCTAAAGTTGCTTGCATTTTAGGATTAACCTTTTCAACCGCAGCAATCATGCCAACTTTTGGATGTTTCACACCAATCGCGTGAAGTACTTCCACACCGTTTTCGATGATTTCTTGTTTAATGTCAACATTGGGATCAATATTCATTGCACCATCTGACATCATGAGAAGTTTATGATATGCTGGAATCTCCATGACACTGACGTGTGAAATACGGTTGGGTGTTCTTAAGCCAAACTCTTTATCAAGAGCTGCTTTCAAAATCACAGACGTATCCACAAATCCTTTCATTAAAATATCACCTTTACCTGACGATACCATCTTGACTGCTTTTTCTGATGCAAGCATCGGATCCTTCTCGTCGATGATTGTAAATTCACTAGGTTTCGCTTGAAGTTCAATGAGGATTTTGATGATCTCTTCTTGATCACCGATCAAAATGGGATGAATGAGCTTTCCTTTTTTTGCCATCACAACAGCTTCCAAAACAGGATGATCGTTAGCTGCTGCAACCACCATCGTTTTTGGTTTTAATAACTCTGCGCGTTTGACTAAGTCTTGCATGGATTTAATCATGTCATACCTCCTGATTTTTAACGATATTCTTTCGGTGTTTCTTCACCTTGAAGTACACGAAGTGCACCCAAAGCGAGAGCTTCCATTTCATCTTCTCCTGGATAAACTAAAACAGGTGCGATAAAGCTGACACGCTCTTTAATCAGATCAACAGTTAATGTATTATAAGCTAATCCACCTGTTAAAACGATCGCATCAAGATGCCCCTTCAATACAGTTGCATATGCACCGATTTCTTTTGATATTTGATAACACATCACACGATGAATAAACTCAGCGTGCTCATCACCTGCTAAAATGCGTTTCATAATCGTTGCACCATCATTGGTTCCTAAATAAGCGACAAGACCACCTTGTCCATAGTTCTTTCTCTGGATTTCTTTTAACGTATACTTTCCAGATAAAGCCATCTTATAGAGGGGTCCCATAGGAACTTCACCACTCCGCTCAGGTGACATCGGACCATCACCATCAAGCGCATTGTTGACGTCAATCACACGTCCTAAATGATGTGCACCGACACTGATACCTCCACCCAAATGGACAACCACTAAATCCAATGTTTCATAGGGACGACCTAAATCTCTGGCAACTTTTCGTGCAACAGCTTTTTGATTAAGAGCATGAAATAAGCTATCGCGTTTAATATCTGGCATCCCGGTATAACGCGCAATGTCATCCATTTCATCAACCGCGACTGGATCAACAATAAAACTTGGCAAACCATATTGATCAGCAATCATTTTAGCGATGATGCATCCTAAGTTCGATGCATGTTCGCCACGTCTTGCATCTTTCATATCTTGAATCATCTGATCAGATACGGCATAGGTTCCACTTGGAATAGGTTTTAATATACCACCACGTCCAACAACAGCATCCAATGTAGAGAGGTCAATACGATCTTTCTTAAGCTCATCCATGATGGCTTGCATACGAAAATCAAGTTGATCAATCATTTTATGAAATGACAAAATGATGTCAGAATCGTGTTTAACGCTCGCTTTAAAAACCATCTTTTCATCTTCATAGATGGCAAGTTTCGTGGAGGTTGATCCTGGATTAATAGCAAGTATACGATAGGGCATAACAAATCTCCTTTTTATAATGGTTTAAATGTTGATGTAAAGTGACGTAAAATCGGTGATTCATAATCAAAGACGTAGCCTTTGAGTTCATGACGGTGTTGATAAACATGAATCACAGCGTCTGCGACGACATCGAGATGATTATAGGTATATAGGCGTCTTGGAATCGTTAAACGCATCAGTTCCATCTTACTTTGTCGATTTTTATGCGTGTCTGGATCTCTACCTAAAAGGAGCGATCCAATCTCAACTGCGCGAACACCTGCTTCTATATAAATCGCATTGGTCACTGCAAGCGCAGGAAATTGATCATAGGGAATATGCGGACAAAACGCTTTACAGTCAACAAATACAGCATGTCCACCAACAGGATATTGGATTGGTACACCCGCTTCATGCAAGCGATCACCTAAATAGCGCACCTGATCGATACGATGTTGTAAATAACGTGCATCTAATGCTTCCATCAATCCCACTGCAAGTGCATCCATGTCACGTCCATTGAGTCCGCCATATGTAGGAAAACCTTCATAGGGGACAACATAGGTTCTGCACTTATCAAAGAGATCATGATCATCTTTAATTGCGATCACTCCACCCATGTTGACTAATCCATCTTTTTTCGCACTCATTAAAAATGCATCTGCATATGAAAACATCTCTTGAGCAATTTCAAGAATGCTTTTTTGTTGGTATTCCTTTTCTCTTTCTTTAATGAAAAAACAGTTTTCAGCGTACCGTGCACCATCAATGATCAATTTGAGTCCAAAGCGTTCACAGATGGCTTTGGTATCTTTGATGTTTTTCATGGAAACAGGTTGTCCACCCGCTGAGTTATTGGTCACCGTCATAATGACGCCAGCAATATTTTCTTTTCCTTTTTCAAGAATGGTTTGTTCAAGGCATTCCAAACACATGTTTCCTTTGAAATCATGCCAATGTTCAATATCGTAACAATCAGGAACAACACAGTCGAGTGCTCGTGCTCCGGCGAGCTCAACATGGGCACGTGTTGTGTCAAAGTGAATATTTGCGATGTAAAACATCCCTGGATGGGTGACAAGCTGTGGTAAAAAGACCTTCTCAGCACCGCGTCCTTGATGAACAGGAATGAAATATTTATAACCTGTAATCTGTTTAATGACCGCTTCTAACCGGTAAAAACTGCGGCTACCCGCATAAGCTTCATCACCAATCATCATCGCTGCCCATTGTTCTTGACTCATCGCACCTGTGCCTGAGTCTGTCAATAAATCAATATAAACGTCATCACTTTTCAAAGAAAAAGGGTTATACCCCGCATTTTTCAAGAGTGTGATGCGTTCTTCTTTCGTGGTTTCTCGGATGGGTTCGACCATCTTAATGCGGTATGGCTCTGCCATGTATTTTTTATTCATGAAACGTCTCCTTCGTGTTGATACCCTTATTATACATAATAAGAAGTAAAAAATAAATATTTCTTGAAAGCGCTTTATATTTTCACATCATTTGATGCATTCTTACATGAAAAAGGCATGTAAATTGCTTCATCATGTTACAATATCAAGTGATAGGAGGTCATGACATGGACTACCGTGAACTCGCCCTTAAGGTTCATCAAGAACTCAAAGGCAAAGTCGAAATGATATCACGAGCATCAATACGCTCGAAAGAAGATTTGGCTGTTTTATATTCTCCCGGTGTTGCAGAACCTTGTTTAGCCATCCAAAAGGATGTAAAACTTTCTTATTTGTATACCAGAAGACATAATACGATTGCTGTGATCACTGATGGTTCTGCCGTACTTGGCCTTGGCAATATTGGACCTGAAGCTGGTATGCCTGTGATGGAGGGTAAAGCGATTCTTTTCAAACTATTGGGCGGTGTTGATGCAATCCCTTTATGTATTGACTCGCAAGACCCAGATAAAATCATCGAAACCATTTCACTTCTGCAGGGAAGTTTCGGGGGTATCAATTTGGAGGATATTTCTGCACCTCGATGCTTTATAATTGAACAAGAACTTAAAAAGCGTTGTGACATACCTGTCTTTCATGATGATCAACATGGAACAGCAATCGTCGTAGGTGCTGCACTGACAAATGCATTGAAACTTGTCAAAAAATCAATCGATCAAATCAAGCTCGTCATCAATGGTGCAGGAGCTGCAGGAACATCCATCGCCCACTTTTTGATGTCACTCGGTGTTAAGCATATGGTCATTTGTGATAAAAACGGAATCCTTACAAAAGGCGATCCCACATTATCACCCACCCATCAAGCTCTCGCACACATCACAAATCCTTATCAAGAAAAGGGATTACTTAAGGATGCCTTGAAGGATGCTGATGTTGTGATTGGTGTTTCTGTACGAGGAGTCATCAACGAAGACATGATTAAATCAATGAAGCCCAATCCCATCGTCTTTGCGATGGCAAACCCAATCCCTGAAATCATGCCTGATGAAGCTTATCATGCAGGTGCGTTTATCGTAGGAACAGGTTCCTCAAAATTTCCTAACCAAATCAATAATCTCCTCGCATTCCCCGGTATCTTTAGAGGAACACTCGATGCACACGCTAAAGACATCACACACGATATGATGAGAGCTGCATCACTTGCTATTGCATCGTTTATTCCTGAAGATCAACTTTCAAAAGATTACATCATTCCAAACCCTCTTGATCCTCTTGTTCATCAACGTGTTGCTGAAGCTGTGAAGAAATGTGCTGTCGAAACACACGTCCCTAAAACACATGATTAAAAATCAAAAAGGCTCTAGCGTTGCTGCTAAAGCCTTTTTTTTGATCCGTCATCATCGTTAGTATGCGATATGTACGGTGTCTTGTGTTTGTATGGTTTCGCGTGCTATTTGCGCAATTTCAGCGGTCTTGCTGTATAAAGTATTTTCTGAATTATTGACACATCCAACGATGCATTGTACGACGAACTTGACAAACTCTTTGACATAACGTAGTGTTTTCATAGGGACCTCCCAAATTGATATTGATTTGCAAATTAATTTTATCAATCTATTTTTGCCATCACTTGATTTTTTTAATTTACACCTTAATTATATTCATTAACAATCCTCTTGTCAAGTGTTTTTGCTCATTTTTATTGATTTTATTGATTTTTGTATTGATTTTATTAATCATTTATCGTTTTTGTTGATATATTTTTGATTTTTACATCATTTTTATCAAATAAATACAAAAAAGACCAATCTGTTGATTGGCCTTATTCTTAAGATACATCTTATGAGAAATTATCGAAAAAGACATTTTCTTGTCGAATCTTGTGTCTGTTTAAGACTTTGATACATGCGTTGATCATTCCTGGTGAACCACATAAGTAGGCTTCGCTTTCGGTTAAGTCACCCACGTGACGATCGACAACATCGGTAATCAATCCTACTTCACCCTTCCAATCATCGGTTGGTTGAGGTTCAGATAATGCTGGGATATATTCAAAGTTAGGAAATTCTTTTGAGAGTTCCATAAACTCTTCTGTATAATATAAATCACGTTTTGACTTTGCACCAAAGAAATACTTGACGCGTCTATTCATCCCTTTGTCTCTTAAGTAATAAAGGATTGAACGAATCGGTGCTTTTCCTGATCCACCTGCGATACAGATCATATCGCGCGATGATTCTTCTTGTAAATAGAAATCACCGTAGGGACCTGTCAGGATCACCTTGTCACCAACTTCTAAAGCTTTGTGAACGTAGGTCGTTGCTTTCCCGTTGGGTACTTGACGAATGATCAATTCAATCTGATTGTTATACTTGGGATGCGATGCGATTGAATACGCGCGAATCACATCGATTCCAGGTACTTTTAACTGAGCGTATTGTCCTGGTTTAAAGATCATTTCCTTGGGTTCAATCAGTTCAAAGCGAACCAATTTAATATCATACGTCAAATCTTCAATGTGTGAAACTTTTGTCTTGTATTCTTTAGCGTTTAATAATTCTTTTGGAATTTCAATTTTCATGTTGTCTTTGACTTTGACTTGACATGATAATCGTATACCTTCAGCACGTTCCTTCTCGTTTAAAAACGGTAATTCGGTTGGTTTAATATCACCACCGCCATCAATTAGCTTAAACTTACAAAAGCCACACGTTGCTTTACCACCACACGCAGATGGGATAAAGATCTTATGCTGAGAAAGCGTATTTAATACAGTTTCATCTCCGGTTACCGGAATGATCTTATCATCATTGATTTGAAGGACTTTTTCGCCACCGCCACCTAATGCCTTTTCAACGACGATTAAGATGACAGCGATGATCACAAGCACTCCAATTAAGACGATGGGAACAAAAATGAGATTCATGTCGTCCTCCTTATATGCTTGCTAAGCCGGTGAAGCCAATGAATGCGAGTGCTAAAATACCTAAAATGATAAATACAATTGCTTTGCCTTGTAAGCCTTTTGGTAAATCAGAAATCTTTGCCATCTTTTCACGAATACCAGCAAGTAAGATGATTGCTAGTGCCCAACCAACGGATGAACCAAAACCGAAGGCTGCTGTTTCACCAAATGTGTATTCACGGTTGACGAAGAATAACGAGACAGCTAAGACCACGCAGTTCACGGTAATGAGTGGTAAGAAAATACCAAATGCATTGTACATGGATGGAACAAATTTTTCCATAAAGATTTCAAGTAATTGTACAACAGCTGCAATCGTAATGATGAAGACTAAGAGTGCAAGCTTCTCTGTACCCGTGGCAAGTAACAGTTGATAAATAGGCCAGTTAATAATCGCTGTCAATGTCACAACGATGATCACGGCAAGCCCCATACCTTTTGCATTCTTCACATTCGTTGAGATTGCAATCAGCGGACACATCCCCAAAATATAGACGAGGGCGATGTTATGATTTAAGATTGATGCTAAGATCAGTTCAAATAAATTACTCATCGTTTATCCCTCCTAATTCGTTTCATAGAACTTGGACCATTCACGAATGCCCCAAATCAACAAGCCTAACACGAAGAATCCACCTGGAGCGATCGACATGACAACCCAATTGGGCCATGTATCAGGCATAATTTGATAACCCAAAAGTGTTCCACTCGCTAAAAGTTCACGAACAATGGAAACAACCAAGAGTACTAACGTATAACCCATACCTGATGCAAATCCATCCACTAACGTGTAACGTACAGGATTCTTAACTGCGAATGCTTCAGCACGTCCCATGACGATACAGTTGGTAATGATCAATCCAACATAAGCACCTAAGGCACTCGCGATACTTGGGAAGTATGCTTCCAAGAACATTTGTACAATAATAACAAAAGCAGAAATGATCACCATATAGGTCACCATACGAACTTTGCCAGGAATAAAGTTGCGAATCAGTGATATAAATGCTGATGACGCCATGACAACAAAGGTCACGCCTAAACCCATCGCAATCGCATTTTCAACGCGGTTCGTGACAGCAAGTGACGAACATATACCGAGGACAGCAACAACAATAGGGTTATTGCGATGAAGCCCATCTTTTAAGATGTTAAACCATTTGGTATAACGCAAACGTATCCATTTCATCGTTTCACCCTCCTATTCTTCTCGGCTATCCCAAGCCGCTTGATATAACGCATACTGATCATTCATAATGATTTCAAATGCTTCTGAGGTTCGTGTGGCACCTGTAATCGCATCAACTTCATTCGGTTGATTGGGCGAGCTGTCTTTATTGACTTCTAAAGACGGAACCATTTTGATACCTACAAAATTAGCAAGGTACTTCGCTTCAGCGATAATACCACCTAAACCAGGTGTTTCTTCTTGTTTCAGTACCTTAATCGCAACGATCGTTTCAAAATCATCTTCTAATGTGATCACTCCAGAAATGGGACCCCATACATCACCACCAATGAAGGTGTAGGAAACATTGCCTGATGCTGTATGAAGATAAAATGTCAATTCATCAACAACAATCGTTTCAATTTCATCATCGAAAACAGTGTGAATATTACCAAAGTTATAACTGACTTCATTCGCATCAAGTACCGCAGCTTTAAGTTGAGCAATTTTATTTTGTTCGATGCGATCACGCGTTAGAGCATCCACACCCACGAGCAAGCCTGACGTTAATAGACCTAGAATCAAAACGAAAACCATCATTTTCATGTTTTGTTTCATGCTTGAACCTCCTCATGTTTAACGGTGAGGTTATCAATCAAAGGTGATACTGCACTCATCAAGATGATTGCAAATGTGACACCTTCTGCATACGTTCCAAAGAAGCGAATGATAAATGTTAAGAGTGCGAGTCCAAATCCATATAAAATTTTACCTTTGGTGTTTTGAGGTGCTAACACAGGGTCAGATGCAACAAAGAATGCACCAAATAAAAGACCACCAGTTAATAAAGAAAGGATGGGATCACGTCCAAAGCTATCTTTAAAGAATAGATATGATAATCCTGTGAGGACAAAGAAGAATCCAAGATAACTCACAGGGACTTTCCAGTCTCTAACATTTAAAACAAGAAGTAAAACACCTAAAAGTAAGACACCTGCTCGAAATGTTTCACCCACAACACCAGGAGCTTGTCCAAATAAAAGTTGCGCTGTTGTGAAGGGATAGGGATTAGCTCCTCTAAAAAGACTTAAAAGAGGTGTAGCACCTGTAAAGAGGTCACCACCAGCATTTAACCAATTGGTTGACATCTGAACAGGGAAGGAAATCAAGACAAATAAGACACCTACAAGTGCAGGGCTAAAAATATACTTGCCACTTCCACCAAAAATATTTTTCCCAAAAAAGACCGCAAAGAATGTCGCAATACCGACAAGCCATGCGGGTACTCCTGGGGGTAAAATTAAAACCACCAAAAGAGGTGTGATCATCCATTCGGAATCGAATGGTCGTTTTCTAATCTTCGAAAATGCATAATCAATGATCAAACTGACTGCAAATGCAACTGCTGTTAATAGAAGCACTTGAAAACCGAAGATGAATGTTCCAATCGCAAGCAAAATGATTAATGAGCCTGCAAATAGCCACGTGTTACGTGTCTTCAGTGCGTCGTTTTTAACCTTAAGGTTCGTATCACCCATGTTGTCACCCTTTTCTATAAAATCACTTAGATGGAATTGTAGACCACCGTATTTTTAACCATATTATAGCATTCATCAGCCTGTTTCACAAACGCTTAGCACTTCAAACGAATGATTTGTTTACATTTGGCACTTTGTAAATTATTACAAAGAAAGACTACCTTATGATAAATAACTCTTCTATTTAGAGAAAAAAGTGCGGACGTTTGTCCACACTTATGGTTTGACTGCAATCGCATCGATTTCTATTTGAACATCTTTAGGTAATCTTCTCACTTCAACAGCTGCACGAGCGGGCTTATGCTCACCAAAAAAGGCTGAGTATACTTCGTTCATTTTCGCAAAGTCAGCGAGGTTTGTCATGAAGACCGTGCATCGCACAATGTGTTCTTTTTTCAAACCTGCAGCTTCAACAATCCCTAACACATTTTCAAGCGATTGTTTGGTTTGTGCTTCAATGGTTTCTGAAATGAGTGTGTTGGTTTGGGGATCAAATGGGATCTGACCGGATACATAAAGTGTTTGTCCAGCCATCACGCCTTGGCTATAAGGACCCACTGCTTGGGGTGCACGTTCCGTTTGGATGGTTTTCATGTTAACGTCCCGATGCATCAATCATCAGTTTGGTTAAGGTTTGAGCAAATAAGGTTGGGTTTTCCAAAGGTAATCCCTCCATGAGTAATGCTTGGTTGTATAAAAGTGATGCGTAATCATTAATCTTGGTTTCATCTTTTTCATAAACACGTTGCAATGCTTGGAAGAGTTCATGATCAGGATTGATTTCAAGAATGCGGTCAGCTTTCACATCGGTTTGAGTTGGCATTTGTTTGAGAACTTTTTCCATCTCTAATGATAATCCTTCACCAGAAACTAAACATACAGCTGATTCCTTGAGACGCGCTGAAAGCTTAACATCTTTGACTTGATCCTTTAAGGATTCTTTGATCGCCTTCAAGATGTTCTTGTGTTCTTTTTCTTTCTTTTTCAAATCTTCTTTCTTCGTATCATCAATGAAATCTGCTTCACCTTGTTGAATGGATTTAAAGGGGATCTCTTGATAGTTTTGCATCATTTGGATCATAAATTCATCGATTTCATCTGTTAATAGGAGAACTTCGACGTTCTTATCTTTCATCACATCCATTTGAGGAAGAGACATGATCGATGCTTTGGTTTTTCCTGATGCATAATAAATCGATTTTTGATCTTCTGGTTTACGATCGATGTATTCCTTCAACGTCATGTAGTCATCACTTGTTGATGTTTTAAACATAATTAAGTCTTGGAGTTTGTCTTTATTGAGTCCAAATTGATCGTAGATGCCATATTTAAGGGTAATCTTGTAGTTGTCATAGAACTCAATGTACTTATCGCGATCATGATTGAGCATGCTTTCAAGTTCGCTCTTGATCTTCTTTTCAAGATGAGATGCAATCTTTTTCACTTGCTTATTTTGTTGAAGCAGCTCTCTTGAAATATTTAATGATATATCTGCAGAATCAACAAGACCCTTCACAAACTTGAAGTAATCAGGAAGAAGGTCTTTGTTTTTGTCTTGAATGAATACACCTTTTGAATAAAGTTGAAGACCCTTTTCATAATGTTCACTATAGAAATCGTATGCTGGCTTTTTAGGGATGAAAAGAAGTGCTGTATAGGTGAGCATACCTTCAACATCGGTATGAATGACGCGAAGTGGATTTTCATAATCATTGAAATGATGTTTATAAAAATCGTTCATATCTTCTTCTTTGATGTCTGCTTTTGATCTTTTCCAAATAGGAATCATTTGGTTAAGTGTTGTTTCTTCAAGTTTTTCTTTTTTATCTTCTGTCTTTTTCATCATCATTTTGATGGGATAACGAACATAGTCAGAATACTTTTTAACTAAACTTCTTAATTGATAATCCTTTAAGAAGCGTGAATAATCTTCTTCAGATTCTTCATCGTTTTCATCATCTCTTAAATAAAGGGTGATGGTTGTACCTATTTCATCGCGTTTGATGTCTTCAATGGTATATGAATCTTCACCCGCTGAACGCCAGCGGTATCCTGTATCGCTATACGGTGAACGTGTTTCTACGACAACCTCTTTAGCTACCATAAAGGATGAATAGAAACCAACACCAAATTGACCAATGATGGATAGGTCTTTTGCTTCAACTTTTTCCATGAAAGCCTTAGATCCACTTTGAGCGATGGTTCCTAGATTTTCAATGAGTTCTTCTTCAGTAAAACCAATACCGTTATCTTTAATCTGCAATGTGCGATCAACGTCATTCGGTTCAAGCCAAATTTCATAGGTTGCTGATGGAACCTTTTGATCGGTTAGGGATAGATAATGACGTTTGTCAATTGCATCCGATGCATTGGATATCAATTCGCGAAGAAAGATTTCTTTTTGTGTGTAAATCGAATGAGTCATTAAATGCAAGAGTTTCTGTGATTCTGTTTTAAAGTTTTGTGTTTTTGCCATAATGATTTCGCCTCCATTTACCATTGTATCGAAAACAATAAGAATGTCAAGTAAAAATGGCAATCTATTGTATCAAGTGCCAATTTGTGTGAATCTATCGTAAAAAATGAAAAGCGGATCATCGATTGATGATATCCGCTTATGAAGCTTTATTGGATTAGATTGCACACTTTTCGTAGTCACATTCTGGATTATTACAATGGATGCATCCTTGTTTTTTAACCAAAACATCACCACAGAGTGGGCATAATTCTTTTTCAATCTTTTCAGGTGTATGTCCAGATGAAGAAACGGAGATGTGTGTGACATATTCTTTAACATCTTGAGTTTTCTTATTGATCCATTTTTCTTCGAGATGAACATGTGGTGGAATGGCTGGATTCAAATCTTCGGTGTTTTCATTAACGCCAGCTAAGATACCAATCTTTGCGCAACGATCTCTAAACACAGTTGCTCCCTTGAATCCTAACTTCCATGCCGTCTTATAGATATTCATGACATCATCAACGGATGCGCTGTTATGAAGATTGAATGTTGAACTGATAGCAGTATCCACATACTTTTGAATCGTTGCTTGTACGTGTGCACGATCCATAAATGAAATGTTTTGTGAGGTAATCAGTGCCCAATCTGGAAGTTGTTCTGGAGATACCCCCATCGCCTTCGCTAAAGCAAGTGGTGTCTTTTCCCAAATGGTAATGGTCTTTTCTTCTTCGAACATGGAGACAATACGACGTGTGTAGTTTATTTGGAAGAATGGCTCAACACCGCCACTTACACCGAGAATGTTTGAAATTGAGCCCGTGGGAGCAATCGATAACAGTCTTGAGTTTCTCATACCATATTGCTTGATAAGTGCATCGGTATCTGGATCAATGCCGGTTTGATAGAATTTCGATTTTGAAATCTTTTCATAATCGAAACGAGGGAATGATCCAAGTTCTTTTGCACGTAGTGCAGATGCTTTTGCAGCTGCATTAAGCATACGACGCATGAGTTGATCAAGGAATGTTAAGAATTCTTTGCTACCATAAGGAAGTCTCATGGATAACGCTAGGTCTGCTAGACCCATCACACCAAGTCCAACTTCACGATATTGTCTGACGTGTTCTCTTTGTTCAGGAAGTGCATGACGATCGCCAAGCATCGTGAGCAGATCATCTAGTGCAACAATCATTTCTGAGACGACAAAGTCAAAGCGTTCCCAGTCATACGCTGCATTTTCTAAGAAAGGATTACGTACGAATGCATTAAGATTGATACTACCTAAGTTACATGAACCATGTGGCATAAGGGGTTGTTCGCCACAAGGATTGGTCGCTGTAAAACGAACATCATCATATTCAGATAAGAAATGATAGTCGTTCATATGGTCGATGAAGATGACACCTGGATCCCCCATGGTGTGTGCTGCATAACCGACAAGTTTTAATAAATCTTTTGCATTAATCTTCTTTTCAATGATTTCATAAGGTGTTTCAAACTTCATGACCCATGTTTCATTATTTTCAACAGCATTCATGAATGCATCGGTTACGGCGATTGAAATGTTTGCACCATTGACTTTAGATAAATCAAGTTTTGTGGTAATAAAATCAATAATATCTGGATGATCAATGTTTAAAACAAGCATCAAGGCACCACGACGATTATCTTGTTGAGTATTCAACGTGGTATGTGAATACTTTTCAGCGAATACCATCACACCAGGTGTGGTGTTCGAAGAGTTATTGACTTTTGCACCTTTAGGACGAATTTTGGATAGATTCATCCCTTGACCACCACCGTAAGAGTAGGTTCTTGCGATTTGATAGTCAACTTTATAAATGCTTTCCAAACTATCTTCGGGATCTTGAACAACATAGCAGTTCGAACCTGTGATGTTTCCATCACGACCGATTGCGTAGAGGTTACGACCACCGAAAATGGCTTCTTTGCGTCTAAAAATCTTTTCTAGAGACGATTTACCGAAAGCGATGCGCTTAATGAAATCCTTCTTATCTTCGCCATTGATCAAATATTTCTTTAAGATTAAATCTTGGCGTTCATCGTTATCTCCCCAAGGGTTATCACGATCTGTCTTTTGCTTTTCACGGTATTTGATGTAAGAACGAGCTGCTTCATAGTACTTTTTCTTCATTAAATACAATTCAACATCATCTTGAATTGTTTCAATCGCGACATCTTCGTTCTTGGCATAAGCTTTGGTGATTTCTTGTGCCTGCTTGAGACATTCCTCATCCGTGAATGTCAAACCTACACTGCGATAAGCTTTCTGCATCGCTGCAGCAATCTTATGCAGATCAAAGGGTTCTGTGGTACCATTGCGTTTGATAACGTTCATAAAAAAATCCCCTTTTTCTTTTCAATTTTTTATCCCCTACCGTATGTCTAGGACGAAACGGTTTACGTGTATTATAAACCATTTAGAGGATGATTTCAACAACGAAACTTCATTATGTGAAGCGAAAAATTCTTTCGCTTTTGATACTTCGTATCATGCTTACATTTTTGAATAAAAAGAAATGGCTTCATCATAGGGTATTCCTCGATGAAAACCAAATGTAAATCTTGTTCATTTTGAGTTTTTGATATTACCAGTGATTAACAACTTTTTCAGCAAATCCCATCATATCTTTAATCTCAATGACATTTCCACTCGGAAGTGTAAAGGTTCCGCTGAATTTCCCGAAAACTTGATGTTGAATGGACTTGATGATCACGACGTTCGAATGACTATATCGATCTAGGATTGGTGTGAACGTCAAGTTGATGTGTTTCTGTTCATCGGTGATCGTCCACGGTGACATAAAATCATCGTGTCGATCTTTATTTGGAATATTGAAGATGACATCATCATACTTAATGGTTTCATCACCGTAGAAAAGCATATTCTCTGTTGCTTTTGAGGTGTCACCAAATCCATATCCAAGATTAAATCCAATTTTCTTGTTTTGATAAACACCACTTAAACTAGACCAATACCATGTGTTCTTATATGTCCAAACGCCACGTCCCCAATCGAGCACACCATATGATCCATTAAAATCATAGATCTTATCACCTATTTTAACGTTACCTTTGGCCTTTAAAAGATTAATCTTTTGATTGTAATAAAAGTGTTTCTTCTTTTCAAATGGGGTGACAATGACCATCGAGTCTTTGATAGTGGGTTCAAGTTGGAGTTCAGCTTTCAGATCTAGACCTTGTGTGAAATCTGAAATAGAAACAATAATATTTCTCTTATTACCATTGATTCTGTATTCAAATGATTGTTTTTTTCTCTTAAAAATGACATCTCCTTTTTGAGAGGTGCGTGGTAAATTGAGTTTCCCGTTGGGAAACCATCCCATTTTGGTCGATGATATTTCTTCTGGTTTTGAAAAATCAAAAAATGTACATGATGTTAACCACATGTAGCTGTTATCTGCAACCGTCAATGCAATACCATATTGATCATTTCCTATATAATAATAATCCCACTCTTTGATGCGCATACCTCTAACTTTCACCATATCGCGATCATAGTCTTTCACAAGTGATGTTGAATAACCCGCTTCGATGATATTTCCCTTAGCATCTAGTAGTGGACCTTTGGTCAATTTGTGCTGTGCCATCTGTCATCCCTCTTTCTATACTCTTCACTTTTAAGGATAACTCAAAAGATGTCAATGTCATCCTCGCTTGCTTCATTTTTAGATGATTCCTGTTTGCCTTCTCAAGCAAAAAACCCTGTTTTGACGTATAATAGAACTAGTAAACGAGGTCAACCATGAAACGCTATCGAGTGGGCGTTGGTGAGCTTGTATCCTTCCTATATGCGAGTGGTGATCTCTCTTCAGAGACATTCCAAAACGTATCTTTATTCGAAGGGATTAAAGCGCATCAATATATACAAAGTCAATATGGTCAAAACGATGATGCTGAAGTCAGCATACAATACATCCACCAAGATGATGAAAACGAGATGCTTTTGCAAGGTCGTATTGATGGATTGATTATGGTGGGTGAAGACAGGTGGATTGAAGAGATCAAATCGACACGTCAATCCATTTTTAGTGATTCATTTACACCCAATCTTGAACATCTTGCACAACTCAAAATGTATGCCTATATGTATCTTAAAAATCAACATCAAGATGACATTCAAGGACGAATCACCTACATTCAACTCTCCGATTATAAAGTGCGTCACTTTGAATTCTTTTTCGATGTTGATGTATTAGAACCCTTTTTTAAAGAGTCGATTACACGTTATAGCCAGTGGTTAGAAAAACTCTATGCACACTTAGATCGTAAACGTGAATCGTTAGAAAAACTATATTTCCCCTTTGAAAATTACAGACGTGGACAACGCGAAATGATGAAGGCAGTCTATCAAACCATGAAAGATGATGATTTGCTCTTTTCCATCGCACCTACTGGAATCGGCAAGACGATGGCCTCACTTTTCGCGACACTCAAATCATTATCAGAAGACAATCAAAAGATCTTCTATTTATCCGCAAAAACGCAAGGCAAGAAAGTTGCCCTGGATACCATGGAATTGCTTCATGAAGCCGGTTTAGAGACGAAAACGCTTGAGATTACATCGAAGGATGTCACATGTTTTCTTGAAAAAAGAGAGTGCGATCCTGAGAAGTGTCCTTTCGCACGTGGTTTCTTTGACAGACTGACAACCGCGATGCAAGATATCTTTGATCATGAGACATTGATGAATCGTGAAACCGTTGAGACTTATGCACGAAAGCATATGGTCTGTCCATTCGAATTTAGTTTATATGTATCCTATTACGTTGATGTCATCATTTGTGACTACAATTATGCGTTTGATCCACGTATCCACTTGATTCGCTATTTTGATGATTCTCAGTTCAAACCTCTCATCTTAGTTGACGAAGCCCATAACATGATCTCACGTTCACGTGATATGTATTCTGCAACACTGATACGCTCAGACATGATTACATTAAGACGTGCAGCATCCAAACTTAAACCTTCCATTAAAGGTCCCATCAAAAAAATACTTGATCAGTTTGATCTTTATGCTGAACAACTTCAATCATCTTCTTTTCTTTCATTTCCACATCTACCGGATTCATTTCTTGAAACCGTACATTACGTGATGAAAAAAATTGAGAATGCACTCAAGGAAACGCCTAAGTATCCGAGAAAAACCGAGGTTATGGAAGTATATCTCCAGTTTTTATCATTTTCAATCATTTCAGAATTCTACAATGATCAATTTGTGACCAATGTTGAACGCTTTGATCAAGATGACATCGCACTGACACTTCAATGTCTTGATGCGAGTGAATTCATCTATGATACGATTAAAAACAAAGCTTATGGAACGGTTCTCTTTTCAGCAACCCTCTACCCCATTGAGTACTATAAGGAATTGATTGCTGCCGGGTATGGTGAAACGTTAAAAATACGATCTCCATTTGATCCATCACGATTAAAACTGATTGTGATGAATACGATTAACACCCGTTATCAAATGCGAGATGCATCTAAGCATACCATCGTTTCCGTCATCGAAGAAGTGATTCGTGCCAAAAAAGGAAATTATATTGCGTTTTTCCCCTCTTATCAATACATGCATCAAATCATGAGTGAACTCCCTAATGATCTTCCATGTGATCTCATCGTTCAAGAAAGAGAAATGGAACCTCATTTAAGAGATCTCATCATCGAACGATTCAAGAAGAATATTGAACGTTCGCAACTTGCTTTCTTTGTGATGGGTGGGATGTTTGCTGAAGGTATTGATTATGTGGGTGATATGTTATCCGGTGTCATCATTGTTGGTGTTGGACTTCCCATGATTGGTGAATCCAACAATCAATTAAAGATGTATTATGATCAAGCTTTTGGCAAAGGATTTGATTATGCATATACTTATCCTGGAATGAATAAAGTGATTCAAGCAGTTGGACGTGTCATCAGACGGGATGAAGATTATGGGATTGCCATTTTGATTGATGACCGATTTACAACAAAAACCTATCTCAATCTCTTTCCACCCGAGTGGAAACATTATGAGATTGTCAAAAAACCTAAAGATTTGGCACCCATACTTTCATCCTTTTGGGATAAGTTTAAGGAGGAATAATATGTGCGGACGTTTCACCATCACGGTTGACCTCGAAGATTTGCGTGTCTATTTAGAAGAACATTATGATATTCATGAGATGAAGGCAGCGTTTGAACTTCCTCGCTTTAATGTTGCTCCTGGACAAGATGTTATCACGATTATCAATGATGGTGCAAAAAATAGAGTCGGTACCTTGCGCTGGGGACTTGTGCCTTCGTTTGCGAAAGATGAAAAGATCGGTTATCAAATGATCA
Source organism: uncultured Acholeplasmataceae bacterium (assembly GCA_937983315.1). Classification (GTDB taxonomy): domain Bacteria; phylum Bacillota_I; class Bacilli_A; order Acholeplasmatales; family Acholeplasmataceae; genus Peloplasma. The sequence continues at coordinate 26,209 of CALKAH010000207.1, forward strand.
ATGCCAAAGCAGAAACATTGCATGAAAAACCTTCTTTTCTTCCTTCTTTCCAAACAAAACGTTGTGTCATTTTGGCGGATAGCTTTTATGAATGGAAAAAGACCGATCACGGGAAAACACCGATGCGTATTCAGTTATCCTCTGAGTCCATCTTTCCAATGGCTGGTTTATGGAGTACCTTCATCAAACCAGATGGCACAAAACTTCATACCTGCACCATCATTACAACCGAAGCCAATGCATTGATGAAAGATATTCATGAACGTATGCCTGTAATTCTCGATGAAAAAGCGGAAAAAGCATGGCTTAATCCGCGCAATCAAAATCTTTATGAACTATCTCAATGGCTCAAACCATTTGATGCATCTCAAATGAAAGCATATCGGGTTTCTCCTTTGGTGAATACAGCAACCAATGAAAGTCCTGAATGCAT
>CALKAH010000208.1 GCA_937983315.1 uncultured Acholeplasmataceae bacterium
GACCACCGAGATCTACACTCTTTCCCTACACGACGCTCTTCCGATCTGTCTTTAAGTTTAGATGCAACCTCAAAGGTTCTCGAACCTGTTCGATACGAGAAGTTATTCGTATCCACGATGAGTCCACCATACATGATGGTTGCTTCAAGGGGTGATATCTTAATTTCATCTTCCATATAGAAGTTCAAGAGTTCCATCACAAGCTCAATGGTGGATGATGCATAGGGTTCGATAAACGAGAAATCAGCATCAAAGGATTCTTCTCCCACACGGTGATGGTCGATAATAATTAATTTTTGTGCTTTCTCCAGCACATCCGGTGACATCACAATTTTTGGAGATTGTGAATCAACCACGATGAGTAAACTGTTTTCTGTCATCTGACGAATGGCTTCTTCGGGCAAGACACAGTTTTCCATGAACGCAGGCATTTGTTCCTTGATAATGCCGAGAATTTTTTGTGTTGTTAAGTCGAGTTTTGGTTCTTCAATGACTAATAGGGCTGGTTTTTTACTTGCTTTTGCCATATGCAAGACAGCAATCATCGATCCAAATGCATCTAAATCGGATTGCATGTGACCCATGATCACCACGTTTTGTGATTTATCAATGAAGTCACGAATGGTTTGGGCATTAATTCTCACGCTGACGCGAGAACTCTTGGCAGATGCATCATTTTTTGCACCAAAGTATTGAATCTTTTGATCTTGGATGTTGACGACGACTTGGTCACCACCACGTTTTTCAGCGAGTTCAATCGCATTCTGTGCATAAATCCCTAATTCTTCATAATCGACATCCCATGATGCAATCCCCATGGAGATGGAGATACGAACTTGATTTTGTGTAGAGATCTGTCTGACTTTATCTAAGATTTCAAACTTATCTTGAATCATTAAATTCAATTGTTTACGGTATAAAATAACGACTAAGCGTTCATCATCATAAGGTTTTAAGAAGCCATCGTATTTGTTTGCCCAGTCAGCAATCGCTGCCAAGTACTCACCTTTTAATGATGACTGTTCAAGGACATCCAGTGAAGCTAAAGCTTCATCGAGATTATCTAAGTAAATGATGCCTAAAGCAGGTAAATGATCTTGATAACGCTGTTTCACCATTTCACGTTCTGTCACATTAAAGAGATAGAAAAACTTGAATTCTGGTCGATAAACAACATCAAACGTATCATTTTTGACTTGAATCATGAAATTGACTTTATTATTCATCGCAAGCATATGAAGCTGCGGATGAACATCTTTCAACGATTTCCCTGTGATTTTCGGATCAAAAATGGTCTTGGCGTGGGGATTTGCCCATTTGATTTCAAAATCATCATCGAGTGCAATAATGCCGATAGGTAGTTCGTTAAAGACTTCATCACCGACTTGATTGACGTGATAACTTAATTTAGTCCACATCGATAACCGATTTTGGAGGGTTTTAACTTTTTGACGATTTTGAATGGTAATAAATAAGGAAAGCATCACAAAAACAAAGATTGTGCTACCGATCAGTAACAGCAATCTAAAAAGCTCTGGACCTGTTTGTACACTTAAATAAGGGATATAAAGATAGACACTGATTCCAAAGATAATCAATGCGACACTTAAAAATAGCCACCTTTTCATCGGTTCACCCACTTTAAAGATATTATATCACGAGCCATCACTTGTGATAAAGATTAAATCTTTAATCTGTAAAAAAAGTCGATAAAAAAACCCATACGAAGATGGGTTTTTGGATTTAATCTTTGACGAATGGTAGTAATGCCATATGGCGTGCACGCTTAATCGCTGTTGCGAGTGGGCGTTGCCATTTTGCAGATGTACCGGTGACGCGTCTTGGTAAAATCTTACCGCGATCAGTAATGAAACGCTTCAAGAGTTCGACATCTTTGAAATCGATGTGTTCAACTTTATTTTGTGTAAAGTAGCAAACTTTCCGACGCTTCTTAAAACCGCCACGTTTGTTATTCTGTTGCATGCTGTATCCTCCTTAGAATGGTAGATCTTCCTCTGCAGCGAGTTGCTTACTTGTTTCGTAGAACTCGTCATTATCTGCAGCTGTGGGTTCGCCACGAGAAGGTTGTTCGATCTGTTCACCCTTGGATTCAAGGAACTGAACGGAATCACAGACAACTTCTGTGACATAACGTGTGCCATTGTCCGCTTCATACTGACGTGTTTGAATGCGGCCTTCGACACCTAATAATGCACCTTTCTTCACGAAACGTGCTAAATTTTCTGCTTGCTTACGCCAAACGACACATTGGATAAAATCCGCTTGTCTTTCGCCTGATTGATCGGCGAATTGACGGTTAACAGCAAGCGTAAAGGTCACAACGGGAATGTTCGACTGGGTCGTTTTGACTTCTGGGTCTTTCGTTATACGTCCGACCAGAATAACACGATTCATCATCTTATTCGCCTTCCTTTACAACGATGTAGCGAATGACTTCTTCGGTGATTCGTACAACGCGGTTGAATTCAGCAATCGCTTCTGGAGTTGCTTGAACAAGTAACCACACATAATAGCCTTTTTTATGATGCTCAATCTCGTAAGCTAAATCTTTTAGCCCCAACTCTTTGAGCTCAACAACTTGGCTATTGTAATTAACGAAGATCTCGTTAAAGTGGTTCACAATTTGCTTGATGTTCTCGCTTTCTACAGTTGGACGGATGATATACATAATTTCGTACTTTTTCATCTGTTCCACCTCCTTTTGGTCTATGGTCTTTATAAGACAAGGAATATCTTATGCCGTATTATTATAACATAATGAAAGATGTAATACAAGGATATTTGATGGATAAATGTTAGAATTCTTATCCTAAGTTGATGAACAACATTCTTCAACAAACGATATAAAAAGATGACATAATCATCTATTTGTATAAGGCTGAAAATCCTTTTATAAAGAGAAAAACACCACCTTGCGGTGATGTTTACATCGAGGTCAATATTTCTTCTAATCGCTCATAAAGTGCTTCTACAGTCACATGGATAGCCTCTTCTCTGGTTAAGTCTTGAAAGATGATTTCAATGTCTTCAAGATGATGATCCCAAGAAATAGCAAGCCAAGCCACGAAACCTGCATCACCAACTTGACGCGTTGGTCCAGCATTTCCCGTGATTCCAATTCCGATTGATGCACCCGATTGATCTTTAATCTTTTTTGCAAGTTGCCTTGCAACTGCTTGACTGACGACACCTTCTTCATGGATTAAAAGTTCATCAACACCCAGCCATTGTGTTTTAAGATCATCCTGATAGACAACCATACCTCCACGAACAACTGAAGATGCTCCAGGATGTTTAATCATTTCATAGATGGCTTGTCCACCTGTCATGCTTTCAGCATAGGCGATGGTCAAACCTCGATCTTTAAGAAGGTGAAAGACATGTTCGCTACTCATGACAACGTGATATTAAAGGTGAATTCAACAAACTCATCGCCAACTTTTCTCATGACAGTAACACTATGAATATCACCAAATTGTGCACCTTCTAGTCGAGCACCGATATCAGCGATCGAGGAGACATTGACACCATCCATCTTGATGATCAGATCATAGATTTCAATCACATCTTTGGCTTGACGTGTGGGATCTAGACCAATAACAACGACACCAACTGGATTAGGTGGCAGTAACGTTGCTGGGTTTTCTTGTAGGAAGACATCGACATCTTGAACGGTTACACCTAAGCGAGGACGACGTTCTACCAAGGTATAGCTAGCTTCTGTAAAACCACGAATGATTGGAGCAATCTTATTCATCGATAACGCATAGTTTAATCCTTCAGCTGCTAAGATGCCATCTTTTGTTGTGATAGTGGGGACTTTGGCAACGTTAATACCAATCACTTCACCCTTCAAATTAAACAGGGGTCCTCCGCTATTACCAGGATTGAGTTCAGCATCATGCATGATGGCCAATCCCTCAATCGAATTATATGGATACGAGGTTAATGAGACAATACCTTGAGTAACATAGTTAAACTTCTTGATATCTTCTGGTGTACCAATGGCATACACATCTTGACCCTTCACAATTTCTGTGATGGAGTTATCGTTAATGGGTGCAATCGGATGCACTCTGAATGTGCGGTCTGTGATAAAGCGAACGACCGCAATATCATAGGGTTCATAGGATGCATAATCGTAGACGGCAATATCTAAATCAGCATTTCCAAAATGAACTTTCATTTCCCCACCATCTTCAACGACGTGATGATTGGTGAGTGCATAATAACGTGTTTGCCCTTCTTCACCATACGCTTCAGACTTAAAGATGATGCCAGATCCATGTCCAGTATCTGTTTTCACCACAATCACGGATGGTTCAACCGTAGCAATCATCGTGATGCGATCTTGTTCATAGGTTGATGGTGAGGTATAGGGTATTTCAGCGCGCAATGGAATACTGCAACCTGCAAGCAGCAAACCAAGCAAAACGAAGATAAAACTTAAGATTCCTTTTTTTCTCATACTAGACCTCCTTCAAGTCGAAATAAACGTTGAGCGTTGTCTGTGGTCATGCGTTCAACTTCGAGAACATCCATTTTTTTAATCTCAGCGATTTTCTCCACAACATACCTTGTATTTCCAGGTTCATTACGTTTCAGATCGGAAGAGCGT
>CALKAH010000209.1 GCA_937983315.1 uncultured Acholeplasmataceae bacterium
ATCGTATTCGGTGACTGGAGTTCAGACGTGTGCTCTTCCGATCTTTTTACATTGATTATCAAAATTCATGGCTTAATCAGGATTATGTCATCTTCTTTTTTATCTTTAATGGTGTTTTGATTCTCATTTTTTCATTCATTCTCTTTTTTGCTCGAGAAAGTCTCATTCGATTAACACGCATGTGGCATGATGAGCTCAACCATCTTTATGATCCAAACTACGCTTTTAGCATAGACGTGATTAAAGAGGCGCATGATCGCGTCATGAAGACGATATCACAGGAAAAAAATGCACAAAACATCTATCAAAAACACATTCAAAGATTAGCTCATGATATAAAGACACCACTGACCTCGAGCATGATCTACCTTGAGGGAATACAAAACAAGCGTTTGACCATGAATGATGAGATCACTCAAGATATCATGGATGAACTTCATAAAATCGATGAGATTATTCCACAATTTATTGCGTCTGATATTCATGAGATTGCATGTGTTCAAGATATATCTTTGATCATCTCTGATCTCATTTCTCGCTACCAAGATGTTTTAGTCACGAAAAACATGAATCTCATCACACATCTAGAACCTTTAGAAACGAAGATTACACAAAAAGATTTACAAACCATTCTTGATCATCTCGTATTTAATGCTTTCTATTACTCTGCACCTCATAAAAAGATATGGATTGAGACGTATACGCAATCAAAAACGTTAGTCATCAAAGATGAGGGTTTTGGGATGGATGAAGATACAGTGATGCAACTCACCAAAACAATAATCAGAGGTCCCGAAGCATCGGTTTATTATGCAAAAGGAACAGGCATGGGTTATATGATTTTAGGTGATTTGATGAAAAAAATCAATGCTAAACTTGGAATCGATAGCAAACTCAATCGAGGAACAACCATTACAATCACCTTTTCTTCGATCTAAATCAACAAAAAAGGCGAAACTCGCCTTTTTTTATGTCCATGAGACGATGAGTTCCATCGTTCCTTTAAGATTGATATCGTATACTTCACCGGTGATGATCAGATGATCACCTTTTTTGATAGCTTCATCATTGATGAACCCTGATCCATCGATGACTGAGATGAGTTTGAAATGATTAGATTTAAGCGATAATTCCTTTTTAACTGACCATCTTTCAACGGTGAAAAATTGATTAGATACGTAGCGTGTGATCAGAGATTCTTTCACTTTTAGGATTTTGGGTTGTGGGGTGATATCTTCATGAGGGACGTTAGTCACTTCAATGGACTGCTTGATATGAAGATCACGAGGTTGACCTTTGTCATCTTTTCGATCATAATCATAGACGCGATAGGTCGTATCTGAGGATTGTTGCGTTTCCAAGATGAGTAAGCCTTTACCAAGGGCATGAATGGTCCCTGATGGGACATAGATGAAATCACCAGGTTTGACTTCTTTTTC
>CALKAH010000210.1 GCA_937983315.1 uncultured Acholeplasmataceae bacterium
CCACCGAGATCTACACTCTTTCCCTACACGACGCTCTTCCGATCTAATCACCTCATTTTCTTTTATTATACCCTATGATAAAAAAATAAAAACACCTTTTCGGTGTTCAATAACTGGTGCATTCCCCATAGATAACCATACAAGAAAACAAAACATTGAATCAAACGTATAAGTTTATTGTTAAGAATGAATCGAGACACTTAATTCCCTAAAACAAAAGCGACCAATCAAATCAAACATTTATCTATGGGGAATACACTTTGATTATACACCCATTTCATCAAATCATGACAAATAATGCAAAAAAAATGAGAGCCTATTGGTTCTCATCGTTTTTCTTGTAAGGTTTATCAAAAGTTTTCTTCTCGTAAGGTTTCTTGAATTCTGACTGACGGTTGGGGTCATAAGGCTTCTTATATCCCTCTTTATCACTGGAAGTATAAGGCTTCTTATAGGGTTGACCTTCTCTTGATGCGTAGGGTTTACGCTCTTCACCCTCTTTGGGTACATAAGGCTTACGATATTCTGAACCCTCACGTGGTGTATAGGGCTTACGTTCTTCGCCTTCTTTAGGTTGATAGGGTTTTCTATACTCAGAACCCTCACGTGGTGTATACGGTTTACGTTCTTCCCCATCTTTTGGCTGATATGGCTTTCTGTACTCTGAACCTTCACGTGGAACATAAGGCTTCTTTTCATCGCCTTCGCGTGGTGTGTATGGCTTTCTAAATCCAGGCGTACGAGGTGGATAGGGTTTACGATCATCATCCCCACGACGTGCAAAAGCTTCACTTTTCGCCATAGAAATCATGGGTTCATCGTCTTTGGTAGCTACCTCTTTACGTTTTCTTGGGAGATCAGAACGCTTAAAGCCCTTTCTGTCATCTTCCTCTTCCATTAATTCGTGATAGGATTTCTTGCTCGATTCTTTGTAGTTCTTCACAGATTCATTCTTTTCCTTTTTTTGGTTTGTGTTCATTTTTAATCGCTTCATTAAAGCGTCTTTGAACATCTTCGCAACTATCTTATAATGATTACATCATTTTGTCAACATAAGGATGAAAACTCATCCATTTTTGAACATTTTAGGGCAGCAAGGACGCTGCAGCTTCATCGAGAATGATGGTGCAGTGGGGGTGAAGCTGTAAGATGGATGCTGGAAGTTGAGGTGTGACATCTCCATAAATCATGCGATAAACAGCTTCTTTTTTCTCTTCGCCTGATGCAATTAAGACGATATGTTTTGCACGCATGATGTTTTTTATACCCATGGTGATCGCATGTGTGGGGACGAGATCTAAACGTCCAAAAAAGCGTGAATTATCTTTTCGTGTGCGTTCATCAAGTTCAACAACAAATGTTTCATTGCCAAATGGAGTTCCTGGTTCATTGAAACCGATGTGCCCATTAGAGCCTATGCCTAATACTTGAAGATCAATTTGATTCTTTTTGAGTAACCGATTGTAATCTTTTGCAATCGTATCGATCTTCGCGATATCATTATCGGGAATATGTACATTTTCAATAGGGATATCAACATGTTTAAAAAGGTGTTCATTCATAAACGAAAAATAGCTTTGAGGATGCTCGCGATCAATGCCTACATATTCATCTAAATTGAATGTTGTAATCGATTGAAAAGATATCTTCTTTTCTTGATAAGCTTCGATAAGTAAGTTATATAATCCTATGGGAGATGAACCTGTGGCGAATCCTAATTTTGCATGAGGATTGGTTTGAATGAGTTCGATAAAGATGTCAGCTGCTCGTTTTGATACTTCTTGGTAATTCTTAACAAGGATGATTTCCATATACTTACCTACAACTTTTCAGTGATTCACGAATATTGCCATTATGTTCATCGAGCATGGCTTTTATTTGGTTTTTATCTTCAATATGAGACATGATCCCAAAAATCGCGTATTTCACCGAATGATATTTATTCAGGTAAGCTTCAGCAACCTCTTCACTGCATCCTGTGACCTCCATCACGATATTGGTTGCACGTGAAACGAGCTTGTTATTGGACATTTGAACGTCAATCATTAAGTTTTCATACACTTTTCCAAGTTTAACCATGGAAGCTGTTGTAATCATATTGAGAATTAATTTTTGAGCGGTTCCCGATTTCATCCGAGTTGATCCAGTCAGTGGTTCTGCACCTGTGATGGCTTCAATGGGATGATCAGCAACGCGAGCTAGCTCACTACGTTCAGCAGTGGTAATACACGCTGTTTTCGCACCAATCGATTTTGCGTATTCAACACCACCAATCACGTAGGGGGTTCTACCGGATGCTGCAATACCAATCACAATATCTCGATCTGTTAAATGTTCCTTTTTAAGATCCTTCTTAGCTTGTTCTTTGGAGTCTTCGACACCTTCAATCGGATAACGTAAAGCCTTATCGCCACCCGCGATGATGCCTATGACTGTATCAGCAGGTACACCAAAGGTTGGTGGACATTCCGATGCATCAAGCACACCTAAACGACCACTTGTTCCAGCGCCAATGTAGAAGAGACGACCTCCATTTCGAAAGGTCTCTGTGACAAGATCAACGACAATCGTGATTTGATCGATGGCGCGTTCAACAGCGAATGGGACGGTTTTGTCTTCGTTGTTGATCATTTGCAAGATGCTTTTTGTCGATGCAATGTCGATGTTCTTTGTGTTTTCATTACGTTTTTCTGTACTGATTTTACTGATATCTACCATGATGTCACCTCGGAAGTTAGTTTTTTGATGGCTAAGCGATAAGCACCTAGCACTGCTTCATTTGGGTGGTCTTCCATGTCACTCAAAGGAAGTTTTTCTTGGATATATGCGCTGAAGATGGATTTCACAAACGGAGCATTTTGGATGAATCCACCACGTAATCCGATGCGAATGGGGCGTTTTGTTTGAAAGCGTCGTGAAGCCATCATGACTTGTTCAGCAAGTCCTATCGCTTCATGTTTTAATAAGAGATATGCCTCTTCATCAGATGCTAAAGCACACTCCGAAATGATTTTAGCAAAACGTGCAAGTTCGGTTTTGGTTTGACTATATACAAAGCTGACAAGTTCATCACGCGTTGTGATATACATGTGCTCACATAGTTTAGTTTGAAGGGCTGATAGCGGTTTACCTTCATCGAAAGATCTCGCAATATGTTTGATGGCTTCGATCACAAGATGATACGCTGATCCTTCATCCCCAAAGAGGTAACCATAACCTCCGAGTAGGGTCGTTTGATCATCTTCAAGCATCATCACAGCACTTCCTGTTCCACCAATCGCCATGATCACATGATCGTGATCCTTTCGATCAATCGAGTATAGTGCAATCATCGCATCCGTCACCAATTCAGCCTTAACGTTAAATTGATCTTCGATTTGATGAATCAGTTCATGCTTGTTCTTGATTTTTGTGGCTCCTGAAATACCCATCATCACCATGATCTGATCGTCTTTTTGTCGATGTTTCGTCAACGCTTCAATCGTCTTCATGATGTTTTCGGTCGCTCGTCTTTCATCGATAGAAAAGTTTGAGAATCCAAATTCAGCTCTTAAGATTTCTTTTCCCTTTTCATCATAGAGTGCACCAATGGTTTTCGTTCCTCCACCATCAATCCCAATAATATAGTTATTCATATTTGACAGGAACCCTCCCTTCCAGCTGTAACTGTCCTTTGAGATAACTCATGAGGACTTTGACTGAGTTGGGTGTATATTCATACATGCAAACATAGTTTTGAATATGTTTCGTATAAAACAAATCATAAGGATTTCTCATCGCAATCACATGGAGTTCAACACCTGTTGATGCGATTCGATTCATCAAGTTAATCTGAGAAGGATATATGTTTGCGTTATAGGATGTAATCAACACCTGTTTGACATGTTTGACTTTTAGTAAAGCTTGTTCAATCTCTTCATCATTTGGATTAATCGACATGGCATGCGTTTGAAGATGAGGAAGATCACGTTTGATATGACTGATGATGTCATATAATCCATCGGTATCATCAGCTTGTGTGGTTGCTTTGGGTAGAACACCAATAAAGAGTGCTGAATCCTTTAAAACGAGAGGTTCCCCCATCACTCGTGTTGCTGCACGTTTAACCACATCATAACTTTTTTGTTTTGTTTCCTGATTCTCGATGATATGCTTAATCGCTTCATAAGGCGAATTTAAGTCTATTTTTTTTAATCGCTCTTTATATTTTAATACTCTTGATACTCTCTCATTGAGCGTATCTTCTGTGAGCTCACCTTGTCTTAACGCTTGTTTAATACGTCCGACAGCTTCTTTTTGTAGTGGCTCCGAATGGCAGATACAGACCAAGTTTGCTCCTGCTTGAATCGCCATGAGTGATGCTTCTACAGTCCCATAATGATCTTGAATAGCTTTCATTTCCATACCGTCAGTGACAATCAAACCTTCAAATCCTAATGTTTCTCTTAAGAATCCAGTTAAACAGGATTTAGATAATGTGGTTGGTCTACCATCTTCAGTGAAAGCAGGAAAATCGATATGAGAACTCATCAGTGCTGCGATACCTTCTTGAATGGCTTTCTTAAATGGGACAAGTTCCACCGTTTCTAGGCGTTCGATAGGATAATCAACTTTCGGTAGGGCAAGATGGGAATCTAAATACGTATCCCCATGTCCAGGAAAATGTTTACCTGTTGCAAGAACATGGTTTTGTAATCCCTTCATAAATTGAATGCCATAATCAGCAACACGTTTTGGCTGATCGCTGTAAGAACGAACACCGATCACAGGGTTTTTGGGGTTATTATTCACATCTAAAACAGGTGCAAGATTCATATTAATACCTAATGCTTGAAGTTCTTGACCCATTAAATCGCCCATAATATACGCATCTTCGAGACGATTTGCTGCAGAAACGGTCATCGCACCAGGAAAGAATGTTGCTCCATGGAAAATGCGTGTCACCATACCGCCTTCTTGGTCGATAGAGATCAGTAATGGGATACCAATTTCAGCCATCGCAAGTTTCTGTAAACTTTGATTGAGTTCATAGAGTTGCTTTGGATGTTGCGCGTTTCTTGCAAAAAGGATGATGTTTCCGACCTTATAGTCTTTAATGAGTGATATGGCATGATCAGAAAGAGTCGTTCCATCGACACCAAACATCAAGAGTTGTCCAATTTTTTCTTCAGTTGTGAGTTTATTCATGTCATACATCATAAAGATGGAACATCTCCTTTAGTGTTTGAAATGTTTGTGCATCGTTTGTTAATTTTTGCTTGATGGCATCGAGATCAATCATCTTGTGCTGTAAGAATTGATCACCAACAAGGAGTTGTATAAATGGGTGAGAGCCTTCTCTAAATGGAGGTAGTATCTCAAATTCGGGATGTATTTTTTCAATGATTTTAAACAATACCATCCCTGCATAAATGAGATCAGCTTCTTGATCACATGTGACGATGAATTCCAATCCATGACACAATTGTCCTTGATGCTTCGAAAACATCGGTGTGAAATACTGTTCCCTCAATGAGATCCCTTGAAGATGGTATTGATTGAATTCATGAATCACATCTTCTACCTTCATCCAAGGGGCACCGATAAAATGAAATGGTTTTGTTGTTCCACGGCCTTCCGATACATTAGTACCTTCAAAGATACATGTTGCAAGATAGGGGTAGCACGTCTCAGGGGTTGGAATATTCGGTGATGGAGCAATCCAATGACGTCCTGTATCACGATAATGCATGCTTCTTTTCCATCCCTGAAGCGGAATGACGTGTAAATCACAATGAATCTTTTCAATCTCATTAAAATAGCGTGCAAGTTCACCAATCGTTAAACCAAATCGCTGTGGGATTGCATAATATCCGACAAATGAACGATAGGTGATATCAAGGATATTTCCTTCTACTTTCACTCCACCAACGGGATTGGGACGATCGAGCACAACAAAGGTTTTCCCATACTCTTGGCATGCTTGCATCGCATAAACCATGGTGTATAAAAAGGTATAGAAGCGTGCACCAACATCTTGTATATCAAAGACTAAAACATCAACATCGTCTAGCATCTCTTGTGTTGGTTTTCTTGTGTTACCATAAAGAGAATAAACCATTGTTTTGGTTTTCTCATCAAAATAAGGATCAAGATGAACACCTGCTTGAAGATTTCCTCGAATACCATGTTCAGGTGAAAAAAGTGCAGTCACATGAACCTTTTCAACAAGGATATCCACTGTGCTACGAAACTCGTGGTCAACACCTGTAGGGTTGGTGATAATACCCACGCGTTTTCCTTCAAAGAGATGAAGATATTCATCGATTCGTTCGAGTCCGACTTTAATCATGTTTTTCTCCTAAACTGATGAGGTAAAGTGAAGCTTTTTCGTGAATAAGTACCGAGAGAATCATCGGTAGTGATAATCCCGCAAAGACCATGATCAGTGATGTGAATGGTGTAAGCATCAAGGCAAAGGGGATAAGATGGATGACAAATAAAACAAGAGTTCTTAAAAAATATTTACCCGATAATGCGAAAGCTAACTTCATCATTAACGTTAAATTCAGTTGTGGGTAAATGTTAACAATCGGAAGGGTATAAAGTGTGATCACTAATGCGACAAAGAGAAATGCAAAGGTGATGTAATACCCCATTTGATAAAACAAATTCTCGTTTTCTCTTAAAATATCGACATAATAAGTCACATTGAAGTATCCAATTAATAAGACAACAATCAAAATGATCCCAATTTGTAATTTTCTCATGAAATCCGTCTTGAAAAAGAGAAAATAGGTTTTAAATAACTTCGTTTCATTCTTATGCTTGTATTCATAAAGAAGTTTATATCCCGCAGCAAGCGATGGAAAAAGTGTGATCAGTGGGATTGATGTGAGGATCATGAGTACGTTAATCATGATGATTCTAATCACCCAGTCAGCAATCGTATTGATTTTTTGATAGAACGATTTTTCGTAGTTCATGAATACCTCACATCAGGTTAACCGACAATACCGGTTCTTTCAATCGATTCAACAAAGCCTTTTTGAACAAATAAATACATGAATAATAGGGGTAACATCATCAATAATGCTGAAACATTACTGATCAATGCTAAGAACAACGGATTTTCCCAAATATCTTGACCAACAAGATTGAGTGCTCCTGCATAGAAGAGTGCAGCATATACGTTTTCTGCAGCATTGATGAGCCGCATCGTAAGTAACGGGAAACTTGCTGTTGACACTTCAAAGATTTTGACAAAGTATGCATCATTCCATTGCCACACAAATGCGAATAATCCAACGGTGACCATTGCACCTCGTGCATTGGGTAACATCACATTCCAGAATGTACGGAATACGGATGCTCCATCAATCATGGCAGATTCTTCTAATTCTTTTGGCAATCCTCTAAAGAATTGACGGAAGATGTAGATAAAGATACCTGAACGGATGCCCATACCAAGTCCACTCATTAAGTAGATCGCGCCTTCTTTACCAATCAACTTCAAGTCTCTAAAATAAAGGTATTGTGCAAGAGATAATGCTTGTGGTGGAATCACAATGGTCAAAATGACCAAGATGAAGAGAATGTTACT
>CALKAH010000211.1 GCA_937983315.1 uncultured Acholeplasmataceae bacterium
AGGAAACATATGAATAATAAACTTAACTTAAATCAAGAAACCATTCAAAGCTGCAGAAAATATGCCAAAGATATTGCTGATCAGATGCAACGTTTTATCGATCAGCACACCACGGTTGCTGTTGAAAGAACGGTATTAAGACTCCTTGGTATCGATGGTGTCGATGAATTTGGACGACCTCTTGTGAATGCAGTGATCGATCACATCATCAAAACAGGAGATTTGTCTAAAGGTATCAGCCATTACATGGGATATGCAGTCCATGATACTGAAGAAACACCTCAAGAGATTGCACGTCGTGTAGCTGCACAAAAATTTGATTTATCCATCTATACAAACGAAGGTCGCTGTCCATATTTTGGAGAACTGATGCCCTTTTTTGAACGCACATTAGCACGTGTCGATGCGATGAAAAAAGTGCGTTCATCCTGGATTGATAAAACACCTAAAAAGACAACACCTAGTAAATATGTGATCGTTGCCACCGGAAATATTTATGAAGATATCAAACAAGCGATTTCAGCAGCAAAAAAAGGTGCTGATATCATTGCTGTCATCCGGAGTACCGGACAATCTCTTTTAGATTATGTTCCCTTTGGACCTACCACGGAAGGTTTTGGTGGAACTTATGCAACACAAGAAAATTTTAGATTGATGCGTGAAGCACTCGATCAAGTCTCTGAAGAAGAAGGACGTTACATCAAATTAGTCAATTATGCATCAGGATTATGCATGCCTGAAATCGCAGCGATGGGTGCCATCGAACGATTAGATATGATGCTAAACGATTCACTCTATGGCATCATCTTCCGAGATATCAACCCCAAACGAACACTGATCGATCAGTACTTTTCACGTGTCTTATCGAGTTATGCAGAAATCATCATCAATACGGGTGAAGATAATTATTTAACGACATCGGATGCTTTTGATCATGCACACACGGTATTAGCATCACAATTTATCAATGAACAGTTTGCAAAAAAAGCAGGGATGAAAGAATCACTCATGGGATTAGGTCATGCTTATGAAATTGATCCAAACATGGACAACAGTTTTCTTTATGAACTTGCTCAAGCAGAGATGGCAAGAGAAATTTTTCCCCATGCACCACTCAAGTACATGCCACCAACGAAACACATGACAGGTGATATATTCAAAGGATGTGTACAAGATGCACTTTTCAATATCACTGCAGTATCAACGCATCAATCGATTCATCTTCTTGGTATGATGACTGAAGCCATCCATACACCATTCATGAGTGATCGAGCGATCGCATTAAACATAGCATCCTATATCGAAAAAGCATTTAAAGATTTTGGTAACGAGATGATGTTTAACCCTGATGGCATCATCGTTAAACGCGCACATGATGTTCTTCAACATGCCCATGAATTGCTTCAAGAGATTAAAGATGAGGGATTATTCCAAGCCCTTGAAAAAGGACGATTTGCTGAGATTTCACGCAAACCAGAGGGCGGTAAAGGATTGTCTGGTGTATTTGTCAAACATGAAATCTATGATAACCCAATCTTGGATGCTTTAAAAAAACGCGTGAAGGAGGGATCACATGAGCGCTAAATCAACCTGGATTCGCCCATATGGTGATACAGAAAATGACGGTAAAGTTCAACTGTCTTTTTCACTACCTTTAGAACTCGGTGCACTCGGTGAGGAAGCGGCTAAAAAGATCGCATTGCAAATGGGTATTCATGATCCTGCAGTCGTCCATGCTGAAGCATTATCTGATTCGTTTAGCTTTTATATCGTCTACGGACGTTCTGAACATCAAGTCGATATATCATCGCTACATGTCGTTGAAGCAGGTCATCATGTGATGACAAAAGAAGAGGTAGAAGCCTATATAGAAACCCATTTTTCAGAACCGCTTGTCTTTGTCGGAGCATCCACAGGGACTGATGCACATACCGTTGGAATCGATGCGATCATGAATATGAAGGGTTACAATGGAAACTACGGATTAGAGCGTTATAAAGGCATTAAAGCATATAATCTTGGAGGACAAGTTGACAACGAAGTACTCCTTCAAAAAGCGATTGAACTTAAAGCAGATGTCATTCTCATCAGTCAAACGGTGACACAAAAAGATGTCCATATTGAGAACTTAACACAGTTTATCGAATTACTGGAAGCTGAAAATAAAAGACAAGATTTTATTGTGATTATTGGTGGTCCAAGAATCCATCATGGACTTGCTAAAGAGTTAGGATACGATGCTGGTTTTGGTCCTAAAAAGTATGCATTTGATGTTGCATCATTTGCTGTTGAACGACTTTACTCGCGTGGTGTTAAGGTTAAAAAATAAGCCAATCATAGGTGCTGTGGTAAAATAAAACTACATCCCATGATGATCTGGAGGGACCCTATTTGAAACGTTTGATACACTATCCAGCCTACATCATTCCCATTGTTTTTTTCGTAGTTATGGTGATCCTTGCGATAAGCGACGCACCAATCCTTTTTAATGAGTATGTTGACCCACTCTCTTGGTTAGGTGGTCAAGAACTTGTACAAGGATGGTTGATGAACTCAGGGTGGATTGGATTTGGCGCGATGATGATCATCATTACGATAGGCTATCACTATCATGAGGATTGGTCATCCGCGATCACGTATCCCTTAATTGCATTTGGAATGTCTGTTATTTTTATGGGTATATGGAAAAGTGATCATCCCTTTACAACGATGGCATTGAATCTCGAAGAAGCAAATGAGCACATGATGTTTTATGGGATTGCTATCGGTTCAATTGTTTTAGGAATGATGGTTCATCTCATCTTATCAAAAGACAAAAAGTCACGGCTTTTCCATGGTGTATTGATGGGTGTCTTGATCATTGAAGTCGTCTTGATATGGATGACACATTCTATAGATGGAATATTTGAACGGATGTTATGGATCACGATTTTTATCTGGTTATCCACGTGGATGGGGAGAGTGACATCGAATGGCTACAACCGTTGATTTCAAAGATTATATTGAAGATCAAGTTTCTGTTTTAGGGTATGTGAGTTTCAAAAAGATGTTTGGTGAGTATGGGATTTTCTACAAAGAGAAAATGGTGGGTGTGCTCGCTGATAATAAACTTTTTATTAAACCCACAGAAGAGGGAAAAGCCATGCTTGAACATGTCGTCATGGAAAAGTTTTATGAACAAGGAAAACCATATTTATTGATTGAAGATACGGATGATCGTGATCTCATCAGAAAACTTATCCTTAAAACTTATGATGTTCTACCAGCTAACATAGAGAAGAAAAGAAAAAAGAGGGACTAACATGAAAATCTATACAAAACGTGGCGATCAAGGCCAAACCGATTTATTTAATAAGCGCGTAAGTAAAGCTGATTTACATATTCATGTCAATGGAACACTTGATGAAACCATGGCCTTTCTATTGATGAGTAAGCATTACATGAGAGTGCCTGAAGTACTTTCTGATCTCGATATGATTCATGGTCATCTTTTCTCGATTGCCCATGAAATCGCATTAAATGATGCAACCAAATATATCACAAAAGAAGATGATGTAAAATGGTTGGAAAATCGTTTAGATTACTATGATAGTCACCTTCAACCACTGACCAAATTTATCAAGCTTGATCAGACAAAAGCAGGTTCTTGGTTGAATATCGCACGTGTGACCATCAGACGTGCTGAACGCGATCTTGTTTTACTCGCAACTGAACAAGATATGAATCCTTTTACACTTTCGTATGTCAATCGATTATCAGATTTCTTGTTTACGGTTGCTCGTTATTTTGATGAAGTTCAATAGGGGGTTTATGTATGAATAAGATTAAAGTCATCATTTGGGGATTTGGAGCCATGGGTCGTGGTATGGCCCACATGCTTCTTTTGAAAAAAGGTGTTGAAGTTGTAGGTATCTGTGATGTTAACCCAGAACTTATCGGAAGAAATTTCACCGAGATTATTGGCGTTAACTCTGATCATCCTAAGGTCTTTGTCAGCGACAATATCGATCTTCTTTTAGACCATCAAAAAGCGGATGTTGTTTTACTGTGTACCGATAGTTTTGTCAAAGGAGCTTTTGAAAAAATTAAAAAGATTGTCACCCATAAAATGAATGTCATCTGTACCGCTGAAGAAATGGCTTATCCGATGGCATCTGAACCCGAATTAGCAAGACAGATTGATCATCTTGCAAAAGCATTTGGAGTCACCGTTTTAGGTACTGGAATCAATCCTGGATTCATTATGGATCTCCTCGTCGTTGCATTAACAGGAACCATGGTTGATGTAGATTTTATAGAAGCGAAACGTATTAATTCCCTATCTCCATTTGGACCAACAGTGATGCATGAACAAGGTGTTGGAAGTACACTTGATGAATACTATCATCGTGTTGCAGAAGGAGAACTTGCAGGACATGTTGGATTTAATGAATCCGTCAATATGATTGCTGATGCACTTGGTGTTAAACTCGATGCATTTAAACAACAGATGGAACCTATTGTCACAGATATCGATCGGAAAAGTCTATATGGAGAAGCGAAAGCTGGACATCTCGCGGGTATAAATATGACAGGTCAAGGTCTTGTTAATGGCGATGTATTTATCAATATGATTCATCCTCAACAGATTGAACCAGGTTCTGCAGGTGTACAAACTGGGGATTATATTACACTAAAAGGTACACCGAACATCAATATGGCCATTACACCTGAAGAGATCGGAAGAGCACACGTCTGAACTCCAGTCACCGAATACGATC
>CALKAH010000212.1 GCA_937983315.1 uncultured Acholeplasmataceae bacterium
TTATCGATGGACTCGTCGGGTATGAAGATGTCACAGAACATAAACCTTCACCCGAGCCCATTCTCAAAGCACTTCAGCTTTTTGGTACAAAACCACAGTCAACCATCTATATTGGTGATCATGAAAATGACATCATCTCTGCAAAAAAAGCAGGTATATTAACATGTGCGGTGACCTACAGTCAACGCCTTAAGGAAATGCTTTCGTACAATCCTGATTACGCGATTGACGAACTGATGCACATTAAGGATATTATTTAAGGAGAGATAAATATGCTTTACGACGTACTCATTATTGGAACAGGTCCTGCAGGTATTACAGCAGGCATTTATGCAAAACGTGCAAACTTAAAGGTTGCAATGTTTGAAAAGGATACACCAGGTGGTCAATTATCAAAATACAATGAAATTGAAAACTATACCGGTGCTAAAAAAGTTGCAGGTTATGAACTAGCAACGATGATGATCGATCATGCGTATGATTTAGATATCGAAGTGATCTATGATGAAGTGACGAAAGTTGAACTTGATGGCAACATCAAAAAAGTGGTCACACCCAACAAAACCTATGAAACAAAAGCAGTGATTGTCGCATCCGGTAACGTCCCCAGACGTTTAGGTGTTGAAAACGAAGATGCATTAGCCATGAATGGGATTAGCTGGTGTGCGATTTGTGATGGCCCACTCTACAAAGGAAGAAAACTGGTCGTCATTGGTGGTGGAAACTCAGCCGTTGAAGAAGCTTCTTACTTAGCAACGTTAGCAACCCATGTGACGATCGTTCAAAACTTGGATTTCTTAACTGCTGATCCCAAAGCACAAGATATTTTAAGAAGTATGCCCAATGTTGATTATCGTTTTGGATCGGTTGTCACCAAGTTTGAAATGGAAAATAACACGTTAACCGGTGTCACCATCAAGAATAATAAAGGTGAAGTTGAAACGATCTCTGCTGAAGGCGTCTTCGAATATGTAGGGTTAATTCCTGTTACGACCTTCGTCAAGGATTTAGGTATCACGAATCAATGGGGATACGTGATCGCGAATGAAAAAATGGAAACAGCAGTCCCTGGTATTTATGCAGCAGGCGATGTGATCGTTAAGCAAATCCGTCAGGTCATCACTGCAGCATCAGATGGTGCGATTGCAGCCCAAAATGCACTCAAATATATTGAATCTTGGGGTAAATAAGTGAGCTTTGCAAAAATCGTTAAAGAGGAACTGGTGACAGTTCCCATTGAACTTGAAGAACAGATTGCTGAGTTTTCAGCGTTCATCAATCAGATCGGAAGAGCACACGTCTGAACTCCAGTCACCGAATACGATC
>CALKAH010000213.1 GCA_937983315.1 uncultured Acholeplasmataceae bacterium
ATCCTAAAATAAAGACTAAGATGACCACAGCAAGTAAGGATCCATGATTGTAGAAAATGGTGGATGAAAGTAATTTATTTTCTATGACGTTACCAATGAACAAGAAATTACCTTTACCTAAAATCTTGGGGATCGCAAAACCTGCAAGAGTTGGTAAGAACACCATGATTGAACCTGTGACAACTCCCTTTAGGGATAATGGGAAGATGACCTTCCAAAACTTCTTGAAAGGCGTCAATCCTAAATCAAGTGCAGCTTCTTGAAGAGCATAATCAATCTTTTCAAGTGCGGTATAGACGGGTAGAATCATGAAAGGTAAGTAGGTAAACACAAGCCCTAAGAGAATTGCAAACGGTGTACCTGTGATGTTACCAAAGGGCGAGAATCCTAAGATTGAACTTAAGATGTTATTTTGTGAAAATACGTTATTTAATGCATCAACTCTTAAGATCAAATTCGACCACATCGGTAGAATTACTATCGTTAAGATGATAAACTTGTTTTTAAACTTCGATTGAAATATGTAATACGCTGCAAAGTATCCTAATACAAATGAGATTAATGTTGTAAGAATCGCAAAAACAACGCTATTACGAAATGCAATCAGATTTTGTGATTGAAATAAAATCGACCAGTGCGTTAAATTGACATTGATCTGATTTAAATCAACCGAGGAGTCATAGTTAGACAGTGCAATCCCAACCATGGCGACCAATGGAACAAAGACTAAGATGTAGAGCCATATCTGATAAGGTATGGCGAGTATCTTAAACTCTTTACCCATTGTTTTCGACCTTCATCATGTGGATTTCATAAGGATCCACGGATAAACCAATCGATTGACCCACTTCATAGGATTCATAGGTATTGACCATGACTTTGACGCCGTTGATATCGACATCTAGTTCGTTATGAACACCTTTGAAGAGTGAGAATGTCACGGTTCCTGTGAGCTTCGCTTTATCAAGACCAACGACGTCAAAGTCTTCTGGACGAATGACAACATCAACCGCTTCTTGATCATTAAAGGTATAGCCTGTGCACTTAAAGTCTACACCTAAAAAGTTCACAACATCCTTTTTAACATAGGTACCTGGGAAAATATTGGTTTCACCAATGAAGTTCGCAACATAGCGATTCACGGGTTCATTATAAATCGATTTGGGTGTGCCAAGCTGTTGAATGAGACCACTTCTCATGACAACAATACGATCAGACATCGTCATCGCTTCTTCTTGGTCATGGGTGACGAAGATGAAGGTGATACCAAGCTTACGTTGCATTTCTTTGAGTTCGTATTGCATGTTTTGACGTAGTTTTAAATCAAGAGCTGCAAGGGGTTCATCGAGGAGTAAGATTTGAGGTTTATTGACAATCGCACGCGCTAGGGCAACACGCTGTTGTTGACCCCCAGAGATTTGATCAATTTTACGCTGCTCAAAACCGGTCAGTTTAACCAGTGCGAGTGCATCTTGTGCAGCTTTATCGATTAAGGACTGCAAAATCTTGTGGACGAAACGTCCATTTTGTTTCTCGTGGGTTGGGTATAATTCTTTGTATGTCTTGTTGATGAGATCATGACCGAAAAAATTCATAAGGTATTCGGTGTTACGATTACGTAAACCAAAGGCTACGTTCTCAAGGACGTTTAAATGTGGAAATAATGCGTAGCGCTGAAAAACGGTATGTATCGGACGTGCATAGGGTGGAAGATCATTAAAGACTTTTCCGTTAATAATGATTTGTCCTTCATCGGGTTGCACGAACCCGCCAATCATGCGCAGTGTCGTGGTTTTACCACATCCAGACGGACCAAGCAGTGTGACAAATTCATTTTCATAAATGGTGAGGTTTAAGGTATCGACGACCTTCTCACCGTCATAAGATTTTGTTACATTGATTAATTCGATTAGGGGTTTTTTATTCACCTTGAGGCTCCTCTTAGTTTATTATCTTTTACAAGCAATAATTATAGCCCTTTTTTTGAGAATTTCAAGCATTTTAGCGACTTTTTTTCGAGATTTTTTTTCAACGATTTCTCAAAATCACGTTGATGGCTTCATGAAGCCATTGAATGGGGGAATTTATCCCATCTAAAATAAGGGGTATTTCATGATGTTTTCATCTCATAAAATTATAAACAAAAAAGATGATGAAATAAGCATGCTTATTTATTCTCTTTATTCATAGCATACACCACTTTTTATCTGAACTCACTGATTTTGCTTTACACGAAGTGTATCTTCAGTTATCATGATAATGTAGTGTATCACCATACAAGGAGTTATCATGTATTCATTTAGGCCACTTCGTTTAGACGATAAAGAAAAGATTGATCAAACTGTCGTCAAACTCCCCTTCTATCATGAGTATTTATCCTCAGAGCTAGTCTTTGAGAATCTTTTAGCATGGCAACAAAATGACTGCATTTTGATCATGTGGAAAGATGATATCGGATATGTCAAATGTGAAAAAAACAAAGAAATGTGGATGTTTCCTCCGATTGCAGGAAGTATTGATGATTTTAATAAGGGCATTCATTTCATCATTACCAGATTTCCACATGCACGTATTATTGGTATCACGGATGCGATGAAAAAGATTATCCCTTATGATCTTCT
>CALKAH010000214.1 GCA_937983315.1 uncultured Acholeplasmataceae bacterium
AATCGCCCAGCAGCAAAAAACCTTGAAAGTGATTTGGGTATGGGTGAAATGCCTTTTATTCATCACGCACAAAACGATATCAGAGAATCATTCTTTGTTGTCGGTGAAATCAGAAGACTTAACCAACTTGGTGTTCGTTTTGATGAAATCGCCGTTCTTTATCGAAATAATGCACTTTCACGTCTCTTTGAAGAAGCGATGATCAAAGAGGGACTACCTTATGTCATTTATGGTGGCATCAGTTTCTATGAACGTCGTGAAATTAAAGATGCACTCGCGTATATTCGAGCCGTCTTAGATCCGACCCAAGACTTCTATTTAAAACGAATTATCAATGTACCTAAACGTTCGATTGGGCTTGTTTCCATCCAAAAACTTGAACAAAAAGCAAAGGAATTAGGCGTTTCCATGTTTGAAGCCATCCCTTATGCTGATTTAACACCTGCTGCAAAGCAATCGCTTCAATCATTTAGTGCGCTCATTCAAGATATGGGTACGAAATTTGATGAGATGGAGAATCTTGCTGAAATCATGCCCTATCTCATGGGAAAGACGGGATACATCGATATGCTTCGTGCTGAAAACGATGAGATTGCTGATGACAGAATTGATAACTTAAAAGAACTCCAAAACGTATTCACACGTGGTGATCAATACTACGAAGGGACGTTTATGGAAAAACTCCATCAACAGCTCGATCAAATTGCGCTTTACTCTGATCAAGATCAAGAATTAGATGATGTCAATCGGGTGAGATTATCGACCTATCATCAAGTCAAAGGACTTGAGTTTCGAGCAGTCTTTATGGTGGTCATGGAAGAAAATATTTTCCCCTCTGATCGTTCGTTGATGAATCCTGCCGAACTTGAAGAAGAACGAAGAATTGCTTATGTGGGTATCACACGAGCAAAAGAAAAGTTATACATGAGTTATGCGGATCAACGTATGGTTTATGGAACCATGCGATATTCATACCCCTCTCGCTTTATTCAAGAGTCACGATTGTCATTTGAAAAACCATCCTTTGAAGGTATGAGTGAAGGAAAGGGACATCTCCTTAAGACAGGCGATAAAGTTGAACACAATGTCTTTGGATTAGGTGTTGTGATTCGTGTGGATGAAGATGTAGCAACCATTGCATTTGGTATGCCACATGGAATCAAGAAGATTTTGGAAAGTCACCCTGCACTTCGAAAAAGAGTATAAGGAAAGCATGATCACTATCATAAGATGAGGTGAGAACATGCTTAATGAAGAACAACAACGTGTGGTCGTCTCAGACGACCGCTTTCTTTTTTTACTTGCAGGAGCTGGCTCGGGTAAGACACGTGTCTTGATTGAACGAATCAAACGTTTGATCCATGAAGGAGAAGACCCCAATCTGATGCTAGCCATTACATTCACGAGAAAGGCAAGTATGGAAATGAAAGAACGGCTACATGATGATCGCATGAGTGTACACACCTTTCATCAACTCGCATACAGTAAGTTAGAATCAATATTTCAATATTCTTTAAGCATCATGGATGAAAAAGATCTTAAAGGTTACACTCGCGAAGAGGTATTATCGATTACTAACTACAAGAATTCGCTTCACAAAGGGAAAAAACCACGCGCTTATCAACGCTATCAAGATGATCTCATGAAGCATGGATCGATGGATTATGATGATTTATTATTAATGTTTTTACGTGAAATCAAGCACCATCCAGAGCGTATTAAATATCATTATATCTTCGTCGATGAGTTTCAAGACACCAACCCTCTACAGTATGAAGTTTTAAAACAACTCATCAAAAAAGATACTTCTGTTTTTGCTGTTGGTGATCCTGATCAATCGATCTATCAATTTCGAGGTGCAACTCCAAAAATCATTGAACAATACATCAAAGATTATCATGCGACTGTCTATAAACTTACGCTCAATTATCGTTCACTTCAATCGATCATCACGTGTGCAAATCTTTTAATTAAACACAATACGCGCAAATATCCTAAAGTTCTTATACCCACTCATCTTTCACAAGGTAAAGCCTTCACCATGCGATTTATCGATGATAAGGAAGAATCCAATACTATTATTTCGTTTCTACAAGCGATGCATCGATTGGGTACACGATATGAAGATATGGCCATCTTTTTTAGAAATCATCAACGCGCATATTTACTCATGATAACTCTTCATGAACAAGGCATTTCTTTTCAACGACAAGACGATGAAGAAGTGATTGGACATGGACTTCATCTGATGTCTATCCACCAATCAAAAGGACTTGAGTTTGATGTGGTTATCATCATGGGATGTGAAGAGGGTTTGTTACCATCAACACGCATCAACATGATTTCAGCCTATGAGGAAGAAAGAAGACTGATGTTTGTTGCGATCACACGAGCACGTCACATCCTTCTTGCGACCTCAATCATCCATGACAGTGAAAACCATCATTTCACATCATCACCCTTCTTAAGAGAAAGTGGACTTAAAAACATAAGCCCTAAGCGGATTAGTGATATAATATCACTGGGTGATTACGATGGACATCAAACAACGCATCAAAGAACTCGTTGAACTGATTAATCAGGCTAACCTCGACTACCATACCAAAGACCAACCAACGATTTCTGATTTCGCATATGACCGCATGATGAAAGAACTTCAAGAGTTGGAAACAACCTATCCCGAATACAAACAAAGCGACTCACCAACCGAAAAGATTGGTGGTCTTGTTTTAGATGGGTTTGAAAAGGTCACACATCGCATCCCGATGATGAGTCTTGCCAATGTCTTTGATGAAGAAGAACTGAGAAGTTTTGATGAAAAAATAAGAAAAGTCACACCATCTTTTTCATACGTTTCAGAATTAAAGATTGATGGATTAGCTGTGAGTCTACTCTATGAGGGTGGTCTTTTTAAACGTGCAGCAACACGTGGAAATGGTGTTGTTGGTGAAGATGTTACCCAGAATGTTAAAACTATTAAGAGTCTTCCACTCAAACTATCAGAACCGATTGACATCGAAGTTCGTGGTGAGATTTATATGCCGCACAAGAGCTTTAAACAAGCGAATGAAGAACGCATGAATCAAGATGAACCGCTCTTCGCAAATCCTAGAAATGCAGCTGCTGGAACGATTCGTCAACTTGATCCTAAAATCGTTGCAAAAAGAAATCTTGATGTGTTTCTTTATACCATCGTTGATGCGAAAAAATATGTGAAGACCCAGCAAGAAGCACTTCAATATCTCACTCATCTAGGATTTAAAGTTAATCCTCACTATCAGGTTTTGCCTTCAATCGATGCCCTTGTACATGCTGTACGTGAATACGACACACTCAGAAAGACGCTGAGTTATGATACTGACGGTGTCGTGATTAAAGTGAATGAATTTGATCTTTATGACATGATTGGTTACACGGCGAAATCTCCAAAATGGGCAACCGCTTATAAATTTCAAGCCGAACAAGTAGAAACGATACTTAAAGCTATAACATTTCAAATTGGACGCACAGGTGTCGTGACACCCGTTGCTGAACTCGATCCTGTTTTTGTATCAGGTACGACTGTCGCACGTGCAACGCTTCATAACGAAGACTACATCAAAGCTAAAGATATCCGGATTGGTGACACAGTCATCGTCCATAAAGCAGGAGAAATTATTCCTGAAGTTGTTCAAGTTGTTTTGGATAAACGCATCAATCAACTCCCCTTTGAAATGATAACATCGTGTCCAGTATGTGGGCATGCACTTGAACGTCGATCGGGTGAAGCCGATTACTACTGTACCAATCTTGAATGTCCAGGAAAAAATATCAATACAATGATTCATTTTGCATCGCGTCAAGCGATGGATATTGATACCTTAGGCGAAAAGGTTGTTGAAATGCTTCATGAACTCGGATACTTAAATCGTATCAGTGACATCTATACCCTCAAAGAGTATCGTGAAGAACTCAAAGAAATACCTGGATTTGGTGAGAAAAAAGTTGAGAAATTATTACAAGCCATTGAGTCGAGTAAAAACCAGACGCTTGATCGTTTAATTTTTGGACTCGGTATTAAACATATCGGTGCGAAAGTTGCGAAAACATTGATCAAACACTTCCCATCCATGGATGCTCTCAGTCAAGCAAGACTAGAAGACCTATTAGACATTCATGAAATTGGCGACATGATCGCTGGATCGATCGTCAGTTATTTTCAAGATGACAAAAATCTTCAACTGATTGATGAACTCAAAAAACATGGTCTTAACATGACACATATCAAAGAAGAAACGATGACCCATGCTTTCAATGGAAAAACGATTGTTTTAACAGGTAAACTCAATCTTTTTTCACGCGATCAAGCAACAGAAATCATTGAAAAATGTGGTGGTAAAGTTGCATCGTCTGTTTCAGCGAAAACAGATTTTGTTGTTGCTGGAGAAGATGCAGGATCTAAACTAAAAAAAGCGAATGAACTCGGTGTACGGGTCATCGATGAAGAAACATTCAAGGTGATGATTGATGGACTATATTAAAGTTCACGGTGCCCGTGAAAATAATCTGCAAAACATTGATATAACGATCCCCAAAAATAAGCTCGTCGTCATGACGGGTATTTCAGGTTCTGGTAAAAGCTCATTAGCGTTTGATACCCTCTATCAGGAAGGTCAACGGCGCTATATGGAATCTTTATCAGCATATGCGAGACAATTCTTAGGAAATTTTGAAAAACCAGACGTTGATAATATTGAAGGACTTTCTCCCTCGATTTCAATCGACCAAAAAACAACGTCAAATAACCCACGTTCAACCGTTGGAACGGTCACCGAAATCTATGACTACTTACGTCTTCTTTATGCACGTGTTGGGATACCTTATTGTCCAGGAACAGATGAACCATTATCCAAACAATCCATCGAAGAGATGACACTTCGCGTTTTATCCTTGAAGGAAGGAAGCCGAGTTGTCATTATGTCTCCGATTGTTGAAAGACAAAAAGGAACACATAAAAAAACAGCTGAACAATACATGAAAGAAGGCTTTACACGTGCCTATGTTGATGGACAACATATCACATTAGAAGAGATGCCTGAACTCGATAAAAATAAAAATCATGACTTCTTTTTGGTCATCGATCGTTTAATCGTCAAAGATGGCATACGCTCTCGTCTTTATGATGCACTTGAACTTGCAGCCAAACTTGCGAATGGTAAAACGAGAGTTCTCGTCGGTGAAGATGCGATGCTATCATTTAGTCAACATTATGCATGCAATGATTCTGATTTCACCATTCCAGAATTAGAACCACGTCTGTTCTCATTTAATACACCGATTGGTGCATGTCCTTACTGCAATGGTTTAGGTGTGAAGTTAGAGGTTGCTGAAGAACTTGTCGTTGATCCAACCAAAGGTCTACTTGATGGCGGTATCATTCCATATAAAAACAATGATGCTGATAATTTGAATAACGCCATGATTGATGAAGTATGTAAAACATATGGCATCGATATGAATAAACCCATTCAAGAAATCCCTAAAGAAAAACTGAATATCATCCTCTATGGTTCACCCGATCAAATTCATTTCAAAATGAGATCTTCATCGGGACGTGTCCATGAGAAAGTCGATTATTTTGAAGGTATCATCAATAACTTAACCAGACGTTATCGTGAAACCACGTCTGAATGGATACGTTCTTGGATTGAAGGTTTTATGACTGAATCCACCTGTCCTGTGTGTCATGGTGCACGGTTGAATGAACAAGCATTATCCGTTAAAATTGGTGGAAAGAACATGGATCAACTCACCCGTTTATCGATCGATGAGACGATTCTATTCTTAAGTCAGTTAACCTTAAATACCGAGCAACAAAAAATTGCCAAACTTGCACTTCAAGAAATCATTAGCCGATTAACATTCTTACAAGACGTAGGTCTTGGATACTTAACCTTAGCACGATCCGCGGGTACCTTGTCAGGTGGTGAAGCTCAGCGTATTCGCTTAGCAACTCAAATTGGATCCAAACTGACAGGTGTCCTTTATGTCCTTGATGAACCTTCCATAGGTCTACATCAGCGGGATAACCATAAACTGATTGAAACCTTAAAAAAGATGAGAGATTTAGGCAATACGCTCGTTGTTGTTGAACACGACCATGAGACGATGTTGGCAAGTGATTATCTCATCGATATCGGACCTCGAGCAGGTAAACACGGTGGTATGGTGGTTGCTGCTGGAACGCCACAAGAAGTGATGGATAATCCTAATAGCATCACTGGTCGTTACTTGAAAGGTTTAGAAAAAGTAGAAGTACCCACAAAACGTAGAGAAGGCACTGGTCAAGATATCCTTGTGATGGGTGCTCGTGCGAATAACTTAAAAGATATTTCCGTTGCATTCCCTATTGGAAAAATGACTGTTGTAACTGGGGTCTCAGGATCAGGAAAATCAACACTGGTCAATGAGATTCTCATGAAGGGTCTTCAACAAAAGCATTATAAAACAAAAGATAAACCAGGCCTTCATACCGCGATCAACGATCATAACATGATTGATCGTGTGATTGAAATTTCACAGTCCCCCATTGGTAGAACACCACGCAGTAACCCAGCGACTTACACCGGTGTTTTCGATGACATTCGTGATCTCTATTCACAAACCACAGAGGCGAAAGCACGCGGTTATGATAAAGGACGATTCTCATTTAACGTCCGTGGTGGACGCTGCGAAGCGTGTGCAGGTGATGGAGTGAAGAAGATCTCGATGCACTTCTTACCCGATGTTTATGTTCCTTGTGAGGTGTGTGGAGGAACGAGATATAACCACGAAACACTTCAAATCAAATATAAAGGTAAAAATATCGCTGATGTCTTGGATATGACGGTTGAAGAAGCACTATTTTTCTTTGAAAATCATCCCAAGATTTATCATAAGATGAAAACATTATACGATGTCGGTCTTGATTACATCACACTTGGACAAGCAGCAACCACTCTTTCGGGTGGTGAAGCTCAGCGTGTTAAATTAGCCAGCGAACTCTATAGACGAATCACACCATCCTCGATTTATATCCTCGATGAACCCACAACAGGACTTCATACCGATGATGTGAAACGGTTATTAAAAGTTCTTCATCGTATCGTGGATGAAGGAGCAACCATGGTGATTATCGAACATAACTTAGATGTGATCAAGAATGGTGATCATATCATTGATTTAGGTCCAGAAGGTGGCGACGGTGGTGGTGAAGTGATTGCGATCGGCACACCTGAAGACATTGCACGTGTTGAACAATCTTATACAGGTCAATACTTAAAAAAAGCTTTAGAAGTATAGAAAAGTAAAGTATTATGATACACTATTAGGGGGACATCAATGAACGAAAAGAAACCGGATAAGGATCCAAACAAGCTTACAGAAGAAGAACTTCAAGACTTGCTTGAAGAACTGAAAAAGAAAAAGAAAACAACGCGAAATATGAGTGTCGTCTTAGGCTTTATGCTGCATAAGAACTATGTGATTCACATGATCTTGTCACTCGCCATCAATCTTCTCATCTTCGCAGTTGTTTTGGGATTAGCCATCGGAATCAATGCACCACTTGTTGAGATGACCTTACCAGGTTTCATTTTCGCAGTGATTCTTCTGACGTTGATTGAAAATTTTGTTAAGATTTTGATGTTTAAATATCTCACACGTATCATGCTGATGAGCATGGGTATGCTATCCGTCATGGTTCAAATCATCGTTTTATATCTCGTTGATTTAATTCTTGTTGAAGGCTTTCATTTCATTGGTATCGAACGTTTGATTGCTTTTGCATTTGTCTTTTCTCTTCTACGTCTTATCATCTCGATTTACTTGAGACGGTTTTTATATCATGAAAAAGTTGTATTAATGGGAGGTCGCAAATGAAACTCAAAGTGAAACACCTTGTTCGAGATCTTGATCTTGAACTCCTCAATGACAAAGCGTGTATGAATCGTGATGTCAAATCTGAAATGCTTTCAAGACCTGGTGTTGAACTCGCTGGATTCTTGGATTATTTTGATGCTGAACGATTGATTTTAATCGGTTCTAAAGAAGCGACATTCCTTCATAATTTGCCGTATGAAGTGAGAAAACAACGCGTTGAGGCGATGTTTAAAAAGGTACCTCCAGGATTCATTTTCTCAGTGAATGTGGACATTGAAGATTTCTTTGTTGAACTTGGTGATCAATATCAAGTCGCCATATTAAAGAGTAAATCACGAACCACACCACTTTCTGGATCGCTTTATCAATATTTACACTCGAAACTTGCTCCACGTACATCGGTCCATGGTGTTCTTCTCGATATTCACGGATTAGGAACACTGATCACAGGTAAGTCTGGGATTGGGAAGAGTGAAACAGCACTTGAACTCATCAAAAGAGGACATATTTTAATCAGTGATGATCGTGTCGATATCTTTGAAGCAGCACCTGGGGTTTTAATTGGTTCAGCGCCTAAAGTCCTTGAACGCTATATTGAAGTTCGAGGTATTGGGATTGTTGACGTTGTTCAAATGTTTGGTGCTGGCGCATATCGTGAAAACAAAAAGGTACGCTTGGTTGTTGAACTCGAACATTGGAAAAAGGGTAAACAATATGATCGTTTAGGTATTGATACTGAAACGATAAAGATCTTTAATACCGAGATTGCAAAAATCACGATTCCTATTTTACCGGGTCGTAACGTTGCAACGCTTGTTGAATCAGCAGCCATGAATCAAAAATTGAAATATCTTGGCTATAATGCAGCCTTAGAACTCACACAAGCTGTATCACTTCGTGCAGCAGGAAAACGGAAGGACGATGAAGATGACGAAGATTATTGATTTTTTTAAGAAGAGCAGCGATGCAAGAAATCATATCATTGGTGGAGCGATCTTTCTTGTTGTATTACTTTTAGCATTACTGACTCAAGATGGATTTCCCTATAACAAAACAGCGCTTGATTTAGGATTTGCACAAATTCAATGGTATGCTGTCTTTATTTTGACAGGACTCAGTATTGGTGCATTCTTTGCCTATGAAGAGTTTAAACGAGTTGGATGGAATCCAGAATGGCTTTTTGATGCATTGTTGTGGGCGGTCCCCCTTTCGATCGTTGGATCACGTCTCTATTATGTGATATTTGACCCGAATCCAAGTTATTCATCACTCATGGATGTCATCAATATTCGACAAGGTGGCCTTTCCATTCACGGTGCAGTGATCACAGCGTTTATCTTTGTGTTCTTCTTCACCAAAAAAAAGAAAATACAATTTTGGGTATTAACAGATATTTTAGCGATAGGATTTCTCATTGGACAGATCGTTGGTCGTTGGGGAAACTTCATGAATGCAGAAGCTTATGGTCCAGAAATTCAATCATCGTTTATGCTAAGCATTTTACCTGAGTTCATTAAAAATCAAATGACTATCGGTGGTGTGATCCACCATCCGACATTCCTTTATGAGGGATTATGGAATTTTGCGGGTCTTGTCTTCCTCCTCATTGCACGACGTAAGAGATGGTTCAAAGTGGGCGATTTAATGGGACTTTATTTGATTTGGTATGGTCTTGGTCGTGGAGCGATCATTGAACCACTTCGTACGGGTGGCGATCCAGGTGATGCACTTCGCATGTTTGGATTACCGACTAACATCGTATTATCGCTTACCCTCTTCATGTTAGGTGGACTAGCGATCATTCTTGCTAAAAAACATTTCATTAAAGACCAACCTTATTATGTTGACATCTTGGTAGATATCCATGATTAAGTGTGTGTTATTTGATCTTGATGGAACACTCATCCAAACCACCGAGATCATCATTGAGACATTTAAAGTGACGTTTCAAAAGTATTTTCCACACATTCAATTAAGTGATGACGATTATACAAACATGCTTGGTCAGACACTATTCACAACATTTGGTTATTACACATCCAATCAAGATGAAATCAATGAAGTCGTTCAATTTTATCGCACCTATTCAGATGATATCATCGAACAAGGATTAAAGAGTTATCCTGGTGCGGTTGAAATCATGACATTTCTCAAGAAAAAGAATGTCAAGATAGGTGTTGTGACATCAAAAATGCGTCATGTTGCAACGCACCATTTGAAACTGACAGGATTAGTTGATTTTATCGATGGACTCGTCGGGTATGAAGATGTCACAGAACATAAACCTTCACCCGA
>CALKAH010000215.1 GCA_937983315.1 uncultured Acholeplasmataceae bacterium
AGATCGTATTCGGTGACTGGAGTTCAGACGTGTGCTCTTCCGATCTCTTCACGTGACTCAACTTCAATCATCATGGTCACGTGTTCAACGTGTTTCACGCCAAAAAAGGATGACACCAACGTTATTGTGACCACGATGATCAAGATGAACATCACTTTATGTTTCATTCTACATACCTCTTATATCTATCATACAATAAATAATGCGTATTTATTGGCCTAATGAATGTCAATGCGAATGTTTGTTGAAAAAAATACCCCAATCAATCATGGGGTATTCGTTTTATTCTTTTTTAGGTTCTTCTACTTTTTCAGTACCGAGATACTTGGGTAATTCCATACCTGCCATATCAAAGAGTTCTTTCATCGGTGGAATAGACTTAAAGAGTGAAGATGCAAATTGAGAGGTTGATGATGCACCATCTTTGGAACCACCATCCCAAACGGTGATCTTGTCAAACTTGAGGTTCTTAATCGCTTCAACTTGAATTTGAACAAGTTTTTCAAGCTTATCTGCAATCAATAACTTCACAGCTGCATCTGGATTATCACCAGCTGATTTGACGATTTCTTTGAAACCATCCGCTTGTTTAGAGAGGATTTCAAAACTACCACGCGCTTCAGCTTCTAATTTCGCAAAGATCGCATCAGCTTCACCTTGTGCTTTTCTACGAATTTCTTCTGCAAGAGCTTCAGCTTCAATCACGCGGCGTTGCTTTTCAATCTCAGATTTGATGATGACATCGGCTTCAAGGGTTGCCTTTTCACGTTGAGCACGTGCAAGTTCTGCGTTTTGTTCAGCAACATAAGCATCTTCTAATGCCTTAGCGGATGCAATTTTTTCAGCAGTCATTGCAATTCTTAGTGATTCAGCTTCGATTTCACGCCGTGATGCATTGGATTGTGAAATATATCCGAGTTGCTTGTTTTCACCTTCGATGGCTTTTGCATTCGCTTCAGCCACTTGAATACGTTGATCACGAAGTGCATTAGCTTCACCAATTGAACCGTCTCTATTCTTTTCAGCAACCGATTTTTTCGCATCGTTGATGGCTTTCGCTGCAGCTTCTTTACCGAGTGCTTCAATATATCCGGATTCATCGTTAATATCGGTAACGTTCACGTTGATTAAACGAAGACCAATCTTCTTTAGTTCGGTTTCTACGTTACCTGAAACGGCTTCAAGGAATTTATCACGGTCAGTATTGATTTCTTCGATATCCATGGTTGCAATCACTAAACGAAGTTGTCCAAAGATGATATCTTTTGCAAGTTCTTGGATTTCAATCATCTTTAAACCCAATAAGCGTTCAGCTGCATTCTGCATCACACCTGCTTCGGTTGAAATACCAACGGTGAAACGAGAAGGTACGTCGATACGAATATTTTGACGAGAAAGTGCATTCGTCAAATCCACTTGAATGGACATCGGTGTTAAATCCAAGAATTGATAGGCTTGAAAGAATGGATAGATGAACTTAGCTCCACCATGAATACATGTTGCCGATTTAGAACTTCCATCATTGTTGGATCCAACTTTACCATAGATGACGAGAATTTTATCCGATGGACATTTTTTGATACGCGATACGATAAAGACAAGAAATGAAAAGACAATGACGACAATCGCGGTAATTATACCGGTGATGCCGGCTGGACTTGCAAAAATATGTGTCATAGTTGTTCTCCTTTATTTTGACTTGACAATCAACGTTGTTGCATCGAGAAGACCAACAACCTCTACTGACGCCTTAGGAAGTAAGTCGTCCTCTTGATCGGTGACTGCATCCACTTCCGTTAAACGGTCTTGAATGATGATTGAAACTTTACCTTTACCCAAACGTTTCTTGGGAATCCGCAAGTAAACCGATCCTATTTTACCGATGGCATTGTTATAATCGATATTTCCTGATGATTCTAAGCGTAACGTTGCACGAAATGCAAGAGCTTGAATATACGCAGCAATAACACCGACAACAACACCAATGAAGAGTCCCCAAAGGACACCTAGACTTGAAACAAGAAGATAACTTGTCCAAGAACCGATGGCGAAGAAGACAAGTGCACCACGAAGTGTCAGAACCTTTAATCCCGCAATACCGGTTAGTGGTTCATCATTGATGCCATCAGCGTCTAAATCAGGAACATCTCCGCTATCAAATTCATCTGAATCAAAGCCTAAAAGCATCATGATCAAGAAAATAATCATAATTGCAGTTGAACTTGATGCGAGAATAAACAGTACCTGTTCTAAGGTACTCATTGTACTCCACCACATGTTTCATACCCCCTTATGTAGATTTGAGATTATTATAACATAGATTTTTTGTAGTTAAAGACCTTAAGACCATTTTGTAAAATTATCTAAAATGTTCAAACCATGATGTGATTTCATGAAGACGCTTGATACGAGCTTGTGGCTTACCCGAACGGGAGAGTTCATGGTTTTCACCTTTAAACCATACCAATTTTGTTTCAAGCCCTTGTTCTTTAAGGACTGTAAAAAATTGCATGGCTTGTTCGATGGGACAGCGATAATCTTGATCTGAATGAATGAAAAGCAGAGGCGTTTTTACTTCTTTGGCATATTTAATCGGTGATTGATTCCACAATTTTTCAGTATCTGTCATGGGATGTCCACCCGTTTGATCTTTTGAAAAATAGAAACCAATATCCGACGTGCCATGAAATGATAACCAATTGGAAATGCTTCTCTGCGTGACTGCTGCACGGAATCGATTGGTGTGACCTACGATCCAGTTGGTCATAAATCCGCCATATGAACCACCAGTGACGAAGAGACGTTCGTGATTGATTTGAGGAATTTTCGCAAGAATATGATCAGTAAAATTCATCAAGTCTTCATAGTCAATCGTTCCATAAAGTCCTCGAATATCTGCAAAGCCATCACCTTTACCATCACTACCTCTGGGATTCGCGAAAAAGACAAAGTATCCCAGATTCGCCCAGTACTGCATCTCGTGATAGTAAACTTTCCCATAGACTGTTTTCGGTCCACCATGGATATCTAAGATCGCTGGATAAGATTTGAAAGGATCGAAATCTTTGGGGTATAAGACGAATCCTTTGACCACATGATTTTGTCCTTTAACCAAGACTTCCTTGGGTGTTGCGACATACATATTTTTAAGTACATTTTGATTGATTCGTGTGAGTTGTGTTAAGCGATTATCAACGAGATTAAGTTGATATATTTCTTGGAGTTTTTGGCGATACAAACCCACAGAGTAAAACTGTTGATTAACATAGATTAATCCCTCAATAGAGCCATTAAACTGATATTCCATTTTGATGCTGCCGTCACGATTGAGTGAATGGATTTCGTTATGATCATCAACAGTCGACACGAAATAAATACGGTCACCAACAACGACATCCAAGGAGCTAGAACCTAGTCTAACATCACTGCCTACTGAATTTCCAATCGTTCCTCGATAGATTGTTAGGAGTTCAAGTTTTTTATCTTTTAAAACAAAGAAATCAGGATTTTGATTGATTCCATAATCCTTCATATCGGTACCTGCAATAATGATGTCATCTCCCACTAAATAGACAGAGGACATACTGCAATCATTTTCATGATAAAGGATGTCTGTTTTTTGATGATCGACATGATACATGAAAACATGCGTGGTAAGTTGTTTAATACCCTTCATTTCTGAACCCGTGTAAACTATACGTTTTAAGTCCTGTGATACTTTGATGATATTCACAGAAAAAGCGGAATCAACGAGTGGTTTGATCGTGTTCTCAAGTGTATGAAAAAGAAATATTTGATTGCGTTTGTTGGCAATCATCCCCTGATTATTAAAGTAGAACGGTATTTCTTCAATGTCTTCATAGAGAGCTTGTTTCTTACTTTCAGCAAGAAAAGCTTTTCGTTCTTCAGGTTGATCGAGATAAAGATGATGTTCATCAACGGTTAGTGATGCTTGCAAAAGTAACTGTGTGCCTAAAACTTTTACAATCGTAGCAGGAAAGGGGAATTCATAAGCGAATGAGAGACGTTTTTCATCAAGATGATAACGATAATAGAACGTTCTTTTTTCTTCCTTGACCTTTTTCTCTTCATCTTTATTCTAGATCGGAAGAGC
Organism: uncultured Acholeplasmataceae bacterium; assembly: GCA_937983315.1. Classification (GTDB taxonomy): domain Bacteria; phylum Bacillota_I; class Bacilli_A; order Acholeplasmatales; family Acholeplasmataceae; genus Peloplasma. Next base: position 4,115 of record CALKAH010000215.1, read on the forward strand.
GTCGTGTAGGGAAAGAGTGTAGATCTCGGTG
>CALKAH010000216.1 GCA_937983315.1 uncultured Acholeplasmataceae bacterium
CATAGATCCGTTGAAAGGATTCATTGAAACCATAAGCTTCAATATCACCGATGATGAAAAAGTTATAGGTTGATTCTTGATAGAGAAAATGAAGAACAGATATTCGATCTTCTTCATGTAGTAAACGAATCATGATATGCTCCTTGTATTAAGGTTTGCTCCACAATTTCTTAATCGTATGTGCAACCATCTTGGGTTGACGATCTCTGGTAAATACGCCTTTTCGATTACCTAGCACGCGTGTTAATCCTTGCTTGGTTTGGAAATCTGCAAAATTCCAAATGTGTGTACCAATAACTCCATCCATCTTTCGTGCAACTTCAAGATAGGTTTGGATGAATTCATCTTGATATTCTTCGCTAAATGCAAGTGCAGGTAGCGTGTGCATACCAGCAATGGTATCGGCCCCAAACTCTGTGAGCATGATCGGTTTATTAAAGATTTTTTGATAATCGAGTATCGATTGTGTGAGTTGTTCTTTAACAACAGATAAGTCCCCAAAATCGCTATACCAAGCCATGTATCGATTGATACCAATGACATCTGCAAATCCAACAACTTTGTTTTCTTTTGCACCGACGTATTCGACAATCATCAGAGGAAGATTTGTTTTCTTGCGTGCGTGATCGAAAATGGTCTTGAAAAATGGGACAGCACCTTCTTCATGTGTGTTCGCTTCATTAGCGAGCGAATACATGATAATGGAGGGATGATTCTTATCGCGTGCCATCAATTCATCAAACTGCTCGAGATAGTTTTTTAAACTCAGATCATTGACAGTATCTTCTCTAAAAACGTGTCTCGGTGACCAAAAGTTAAGTCCTACTGCAGGCATTTCATTGATCACAAGAATACCATATCGATCAGCAAGATCGTACATCTCTTCATCATAAGGGTAATGACTTGTACGAAACGAGTTTGCACCTATCCATGTGAGCAGTTCGAAATCTTTGACATTAAGAGCACTCAAACTTGCTTTACCAACGATAGGATGATCTTCATGCATACCAAATCCTAGATCGGAAGAGCACACGTCTGAACTCCAGTCACCGAATACGATCT
>CALKAH010000217.1 GCA_937983315.1 uncultured Acholeplasmataceae bacterium
TGCATCATGATTTGTGGATCGTCTTGGCCAAGTAAACCTTCCGTTTCAAGTTCTTCGACATTTAACGATTGTGAAGCACGGATGATTTTTTCTTCTGCAGGATCATGAAATATTTCTTTAATGACTTCAGGAACTTCATAGAAAGGATCGCCATCAAGATTTCTTGCATCCATCATCTGACGAAATGCATTGAAAAATCCATTGGCTGATGACCCCCACCCTCCTTCTAAATCTTTGGTATCGTTGGGTTGAATGACATAATCGATATAATCTCTCATGCGGTTACCCGTATCATCACTCATCCGGTTATCTGAATAACTTCTTCCCGATGAAGGATTAAATATGTAATAGATTCGAGGTTGTCCGAGTTCATCAAGACCTTCATATCGATAACTTTGAGAAGCCATATCATACCATAATAAATCCATCGCCATCTTTGCACGTATGACAAGGTCTTCATCTTCAGCAAATTGAATGAGATTCGATAAAGGACCTATATCTTCTGGATAGTAATTATTGGAATACCATTCGGTGTATCCATAGGTAAAGCGTTGATAAAGCCACATTTCAATTCGCTTCTTTGCCATGGCCATATGTTCCAAACCTGTTTTGCCATCGACAGTAAAGATACGATCTGGAAATGTTTGTCCAACTAAATATTCTTCTGATGCAAACAATATCTGATGGTTTTCAGACCAAAAACACATCGAATCTTCCCCACCTTGATCCATCCAATACTTAAATCCAAGTAAGACTTCTTCGATATCATCTTGTGTTTGTTCTGCTAAAAGATCTTTATACGATAAATAAAGTCGAATCAGTGCATTAACTCTAAAATCAGCCACATCGTAGCGTCCATTAATATAATCAAAGGTTCCTTCGAGTTCACTGTCAATAAAGGTGTCTGAAAGTACGATACCATCGACGGGATCCCCCAATTGTTCCTGATAAAAATAATAGAGCAAGCGATCTGCACCACCTGAATTATAATCACCAGCAGGTCTTGATGGGATTGGATCAATGCCCATGTTGATAGCAAATTGAA
>CALKAH010000218.1 GCA_937983315.1 uncultured Acholeplasmataceae bacterium
ATGACGGTAAAAGAAATAGTAGCCTATTTAGAGAATGATTTGAATGAACCCACAAATTTTAGTGCTGCAATAACAGGATCCAAATTGCTTCTAGGTGATTCTCAACAGCAAGTGGAACTAGAACTACCCAATGGACAATTTTATCTCTCATTTGCGCCTTATGTCAATCAAACACATCCTTGTGCTAATCATAATTTAGTCACCTGTCGAGGAGAGTTAAAAAACAAATCGTTTGAGGTAAAGATTGTTGATTCTCAAACAAATACTGTCATCATTGAAAGAACGATTATAAGCAGTTCAAATGGATTTGCTGGTATTTGGTTACCTGAAAACAAACGTTTTCAAGTCACCGTATCATATGGGAATTTAACTGCAACTGACGAAGTTTCAACTTTTACTACATCAAATACATGTCTTACAACACTTAAACTAGCCTAAAGGAGGCAAATTATGGACAAACATGAACACAATCATCATCATCACAAAGTAGATAAGGATGAGCATATCGATCACAACAAAGTAGGCATGAATCATGAAACACAAGATGCACATAATCACCACCATGAAGAAATTCATCATCACCATCACGAAGATAGTCAAAAGCATACTGAACATCAAAATCATGATAATCACCACGACCATCATGCTATGATGGTTAAAGATTTTAAAAGAAGATTTTTAATTTCACTTATATTATTAATTCCAATTTTAACGCTATCACCTATGATTCAAGAATTCCTTGATTTAAATCTAAGATTTACTGGAGACTTATACATTCTTTTGATACTCAGTACAGTCTTATTTATTTATGGAGGATCCCCATTTTTCAAGGGTACATTTGAAGAAATGAAACAGAAAGCACCAGCCATGATGTCTCTCATTGGCCTTGCTATTGGTGTTGCATATATCTATAGTGCTTATACAGTCATATTTCAAACTGGACAAGACTTCTTCTGGGAATTATCAACGCTGATATCCATCATGCTACTCGGTCATTGGATTGAGATGAAGTCGGTATTAGGTGCATCAAGAGCGTTGGAAGAGCTGTTAAAACTGATGCCAGAAGAGGCACACCTAATAGACCAAGAAGGGCATATTAAAGATATTCCAGTCAATAACGTTAAAGTTGGTATGTTTCTATTAGTGAGACCTGGAGAAAAAGTTCCGATTGATGGTAAAGTTATCGAGGGAAAGTCATCAGTCAATGAATCCATGTTAACTGGTGAGTCAGTTCCTGTAGATAAATCACCTGGCGACGAATTAATAGGTGGTTCAATTAACGCTGAAGGTTCACTAAAGTATGAGGTGACTCGTATAGGTGATGAAACATTCCTCTCACAAGTCATTAAACTCGTCAGGGATGCTCAAAAGACACGTTCAAAAACTCAAAGAATAGCAGATATTGCGGCAAAATACTTATTCTATGTTGCATTACTTGGTGGAATATCTACATTTGTTATATGGATGTTACTGGGTAAAGATGTTGGATTTGCTATGGAAAGAGCAGTTACTGTTGTCATCATTTCATGCCCTCATGCACTTGGATTAGCTACACCACTCGTTACTGCTGTTTCATCAAGCATTGGTGCAAAGCATGGTTTACTCATTCGAAATAGGGCTAACTTCGAAAATGCACGCAAGATCAACACAGTTGTATTTGATAAAACAGGCACACTAACTAAAGGTGAATTTGGCATCTCAAAAATTGATAGCCTTAGTTTGAGTGAAAACGAGCTTCTATCATTAGCTTATGCGATTGAGAATGAATCCGAGCATCCTATAGCAAAAGCAATCGTTAGAGCAGCTAAAGATAAAAAAGTACAACTTCAAAAGGCTAAAGATATCACAGCAATTCCTGGTAAAGGACTTGTTGGTATAGTACAACAATCAACCATTGAAATCGTAAGCCCAGGTTATATAAAAGAATTGAAAATACCATTTGATATCAGCGCATATGAAACCTTAGCGAACCAAGGTAACACTGTTGTTTTTATCCTTAAGAAAGATCGGAAGAGCGTCGTGTAGGGAAAGAGTGTAGATCTCGGTG
>CALKAH010000219.1 GCA_937983315.1 uncultured Acholeplasmataceae bacterium
CGTGCGTGATACTAAAGATTGAACCGATCACCGCGAGTTCAGCACGATTTCCCATCAATTTCTTTTTGATCGTACCTTGTTCCATGGTGCTTGCTATCATGACCAAAAAGAAGAATGATATACCGACATAACCCATGTTGATGATGGTCGTTTCTTGAGTAAATGAAACAATAGAGATTGCAACAGCTAACCCATAAAAATAGATGTTCCATTTACGAATCCATTTTTGAAATAAAACAACTAAAAGACCAAGAATAAAGATAAGACCTAAGATAATTGTCATGATTAATTACCCGTGGGATAAGAACCTTGTGAATAACCCCCTTCAGAAACACCTGCAATCAAATCGATTTGTGTTGCATAGGTTTCCGTTGAAGCACCCGCCATCAAATCAGCTGTATCTCGAATGGGTTCTTTCATGATGCCAACGACTAATAACATGACTAAAACAATGATGAGTAGAATATTCTTCATAGACAAGCCTTCTTTCCATTTTCTCTTTTATCATAGCACTGTTCAATAAAGAAGTGTATCATTTCTTTAAAAAAGAAAAAGGACCATTAAAATGATCCTTTCAAACTTACATATGAATCGGTTTATCAACTGCACCATGTGCCGCTTCCATTACAATCTCTGAAAGAGTTGGATGAGGGTGAATGGTGTGTGCAATTTCATACGCTGTACCTTCTAATGTCATCGTGACACCGAGTTCAGCAATCAAATCGGATGCATTGTAGCTTAGAATATGAGCACCAATGATTTCTTTGTATTGTTCAGAAACAATGAGCTTAATAAATCCATCTTTTTCGTTATCTGCCAACGCTTTACCACTTGCTTGAAGGGGGAAGGTTGATACTTTGTATGTTAAGCCTTGTGCTTTTGCTTCTTTTTCTGTTAATCCAACTGATGCAATTTCAGGGTGACCATAGACTGCATTTGGAACACGGTCATACCGCATTTTAGCATCCTTTTTACCCATAATATATTCAGCAGCAACTAAACCTTCTGCTGAAGCCACATGGGCAAGCATGTATTTCCCGTTTAAATCTCCGATCGCGTAGACGCCTTTAACACTTGTTTCTAAGTGTTCATCGGTTGCAACAGCTGCACGGTCCATCTTTAAGTTTAACACTTCAAGACCTTGAGAATTGGGACGCATACCAACAGATACTAAAATGGTATCTGCACTAATCTTTTCATCTTTTCCATCAAAAGAATAGGTCACTTCATGTCCGTTCACCGCTTTGACTTCAGCGTTGACGAAGATGGTAATGCCATCTTTTTTCAGGATTTTCGCATATTGCGTTCTGATATCATCATCCATCATGGGCACAATACCATCTAATTTTTCAATGATGGTCACTTCAGACCCTAATGATGAGAAGATGGTTGCAAACTCAACACCGATCACTCCACCGCCAATGATGACCAATTTTTTAGGCGCATCAGCAATCTGTAGAAGTTCACGCGATGTGACTGCAATCTTTTTTTCATACGCTTCTTTTAATCCAGGAATGGGAGGAATAATGGGGGATGCTCCAGTAGCTAAAATGAGATTCTTCGTTTCAATGGTTTCTCCATTGACTTCAATCTTGGTTGGTGATAACACTTTACCCAATCCAGAAATCACCTCAACACCATTTTTCTTGAGTAATCCACCGACACCCATGGTCAGTTTCTTAACGACTAAATCCTTACGTTTAAGCATTAAAGACCAATCAAAGGAAACATCTCCACCAAGGACGACACCATAGTCGGATGCGTGTTTAATTGTCTTGTAGACTTTTGCATTTTTAAGGAGTGTCTTGGTTGGTATGCACCCATGGTTTAGGCAAATCCCACCCACGACTTCTTTTTCAATCAGAGCGACCTTTGCGCCAAGTTGTGCCGCCTTAATGGCTGCCACATAACCGCCAGGTCCCCCTCCTAAAACAACGATATCATATGTCTTCAACGAAATCACCTCAACTTAATAATAACATCATGGGGTCATTTAATAAAGACTTGATGACATTTAAAAATCGTCCTGCTTCTGCACCATCAATCACTCTGTGGTCAACTGCGAGTGAAAGTGGTAATACATATGCGATCTTGATTTCACCATCAACAACCACGGGTTTTTGTGAAATCTTTCCAACACCAAGTATACCCACCTCAGGATGGGGGATAATCGGCGTACCATAAGCTACATCAGCGGCACCAAAATTCGTGATGGAGAATGTTGCATTTTGGAGTTGTGCTAACTGAACTGTTCTTGCGATGGTTTGATCAGCAACTTCTCTTAATTCTCTTGCAAGTTCTAAAATAGATTTCTTATCAGCATCTTTGATATTTGGCACGATTAAGCCATCTTTTGTATCGACAGCCATACCGATATTGTAATACTTCTTTAAGATCATACGATCATTTTCTTGATCAAATGAGGCATTAAAATGAGGGAATTTCTTTAATGCTAGGACAACAGCTTTCATGATAAATGCCATGTAAGTTAACTTGATGTTTTGAGCTGCTGCTTGTTCTTTGACTTTATTTCTTAAATCAACCAATTTATCAACAATGATTTCATCCATCAAGACTGTATGAGGAATGACTTGTTTCGATAAGGTCATGCTCTTGACGATCGCTTTTCTGAGTTTGGTGATTTCGACATATTCGACATCACCTTGTGCAGAAACGGATACCTTAGGAACATTGATTTGTGGTTGAGATACAACTTTAGGTGCTTGTTTAGCATCAAATGCTTTTTGAATATCTTCTTTGAGAACGCGACCAAATTCACCGGTTCCCTTGATTTTATTGATATCAAGGCCTAAATCCTTCGCCATTTGACGAGCAACAGGTGTAGCGAGTGCTTTTTGAGATACGTCTTCTTTTTTACCATTGGATACTTCAGAACTTGATGCCATCACTTCTTCAGAGACTTCGATTTGACCGATGACACCAGGTGCTGCTTTACCTTCAGAAATCGCTTCTTTCTTAGGTTCTTCTTTCTTCACTTCAGGTTTAGGAGCGCCACTGCCATCATTGATCACAACAAGAACTTGACCCACATGAATGGTGTCACCTTCTTTTGCACCTAAAGATGCGATGATGCCATCAACAGGTGATGGAAGTTCAGCATTCACCTTATCGGTTTCAACAACAACTAAAGTTTCGCCTTCCTTGACTTTATCGCCAACTTTGTAATGCCATTTTAAAATCTTGCCTTCGTGAATCCCTTCACCAATATCGGCAAACTTAAATTCATACATAGTGTTCCCTCCTTAGAACTTCGCAACTTTTTTGATTTCAGCTGCGATTCTTTCTGGTTGAACAAAGTGATAGTTTTCACCACGTGCAAGGGGCACAGTGATATCAAAACCAGTGACACGTGCAGGTGCGGCTTCAAGATGTAAGAATGCCTTTTCGTTCACTAAGGTGATTAATTCTGAACCAGGACCATATGTCTTCACAGCTTCCTGGACCACAACAAAACGACCCGTTTTTTTCACAGAATTCAAAATGGTTTCTTCATCAATCGGATTGATGGTTCTTAAGTCAATGAGTTCAACATTGATGTTGTCACCTTCAAGTAACTTGATGGCTTTTTCAACTTCACGAACGATAGCACCCCATGCTACTACGGTCACATCCGTACCTTCTTTAACAACTTTAGCTTTTCCAATAGGAATACGATACATCTCTTCGGGAACTTCTTGTTTTCCTGAACGATAGATTCTCTTGGGTTCCATGAAAATCACGGGATCTGGATCTTCAATCGCTGAGATGAGTAAACCCTTCGCATCATAGGGTGTTGAAGGAATAACAACTTTTAAACCTGGAATATGACCAAGCAGTGTTTCAACAGATTCAGAGTGATGTTCGAGGGCACGAATACCACCACCGACGGGGAATCTGACAACAATGGGTAAACCATGACGTCCACGTGTACGGTTTCTATAACGTGCCATGTGAGTGACAAGTTCCGTATAACCTGGGAAAATGAATCCATCAAATTGGATTTCAGCGACTGGGATGAGTCCATTGATCGCCATACCAATGGCAGAACCTGTAATCGCTGCTTCAGAAATGGGGGTGTCAAATACGCGGTCTACACCATACTTCTTTTGAAGACCTGCAGTGACTCTAAACACGCCGCCTTCAAAACCGGTATCTTCACCATAAACGACAACACGTGAATCATCTGCCATCTTTTGATCAAGTGCTTGGTTGATTGCTTCAAGTAATGTTAAGACTGCCATGTTTATTTACCCTCCTTTTCTTTTAAAAATGCTTTAATATATTCATACTGTTCAGTGAGTTGTGGGGTCATTTCTTTATAGGTATATTTGAAGATGTCTAAGAGATCAGCATCACCTGTAGATTCAACCTTCTTGAAGGTTTCACCGACATATGCTGTGTTTTGTTCTTCGAGTTTTTGATCTTCTTCTTCACTCCAATAACCTTTATCGATCAAATACTTCTTGAAGCGAATCATGGGGTCTTTTGCTTCCCATTCTTTCACTTCTTCATCCTTACGATAAATGGTGGGGTCATCGGATGTTGTATGTGCACCTAAACGGTAGGTCACTGCTTCAATCAGAACAGGACCGTTGCCAGCACGTGCGTAATCAACCGCTTCTTTGGTTGCGACATACATTGCTAAAATATCGTTACCATCGACTTGAATGCCAGGAATACCAAAAGCAACTGCCTTTTGAGCAAGTGTTTCTGCTTTCGTTGCTTTAGCACGTGGTGTTGAAATCGCCCATTGGTTATTTTGGATGACAACAACAAGTGGTGCATTATAGGATGCAGCAAAGTTTAAACCTTCATAGAACTCACCGTGTGATGTACCTCCATCACCGATGGTTGCGATTGCAACTTCATTCTTCTTTAAAACTTTGGATGCGTAAGCCAACCCTGCAGCATGGTTGATCTGGGAACCAATGATGACGTTCACGGGTAAAACGCGTACGTTTTCATCAAAATGGTTACCCCATTCGTTACCATACCAATAGAGGTAGATCTGTTCGAGTTTGACACCGCGATAAAGCATCGCATTGAGTTCTCTAAACGCTGGGGATAACCAGTCTTGTGGTTCTAAAGCAGCCATCGCGCCGACTTGAGCAGCTTCTTGGCCACGGTTGGGTGGGTAAGTGAGCATACGTCCTTGGCGTTGGTATTGAAGTGCTTTGATATCAGCAACTCGACCTAATGCCATTGTTTTGTACATGTGAAGAAGTGTTTCTTTATCCAATTTGGGTTCAAGATCTGGTTGAACAACCTTACCTTTGGCGTCCAGTATTTGGAGTTGCTTCTTCTTTAGTGGATCATAGTTTTTAAATAACATGATTCATTCCTCCTTGATTTGCACTCTCATTATACTTGATAGAGGAACTTAATTCAAAAGCTTTGCTTAAGGCCAAAAGTAAACCTTTTTTTATCATCGAAATGTAAGCGCTTGTTGGCTTGATAAAGCCATCAAATTACTTTTTATAGAACAATCTAAAAATCACATAAAAAAAGGGATTCCAATCGAATCCCTTTTGTTCGTTTATCGCTTCTCTAAGTTCTTTTGAAGAATCAAAACCATCTCACGAAGTGTCTTAGCAGCCACTGCGGTTGATGCTCCTGATGGATCGAGCATGGGTGCTAATTCGACAAAGTCAGCAGCAACAATGTTGTTTAACTTTTCAAATTGATCAAATGCCCACAGTAAATCTTTATATTGCATGCCACCTGGTTCAGGAGTTCCTGTGCCAGGGAAGACAGCTGGATCTAACACATCTAAATCTATCGTAATGTAAACAGGAACATCTTTAAGCTTTTCAACAACTTGATCAAGCCCTTCAAAGTCAAATTTACGCATGACAACATGACCTTCTTTCGCCCAATCAAATTCAGGCTTTTCACCACTACGAATGCCAAATTGATAGATCTTACCATCACCAACAAAACCATGGACATGACGCATGAACGTTGCATGAGATAATTTTCGACCGAAAAATTCAGTTCTTAAATCGGTATGCGCATCTAAATGAATGATATGTAGGTTAGGATACTTTTCAAAGACCGCTTTAATCACAGGATAACTCACTAAATGTTCACCACCGACCATCATCGGTGTTTTTCCATCATTTAAAATCTTTTTTGTCGTCTTGTAAACAATGTTGAGGGCATCTTCAACCGCACCAATGGGAAGATCGAGATCACCAATATCTGCTGTCTTAAATTCATTTAAGTCGCGTTCGCGATAAGGAGAGTACCATTCAACACCAAACGAATCCACACGAATCGCATTACCTGCAAAGCGTGTTCCTGGTCGAAACGAGGTTGTCGCATCCATCGGAACAGAGAAAATCACGACATCAGCTTCTTTATACGTACTTTTACAACTTTGAAAGGATAGATCGACTTTATTCATCTTCATAAACTTCACTCCATTTTTCCCAATATTCTTTATCGATTATTTTCACGTAGCCACCTTCAGTATCACTTAAAATCACTGAACCACTACGTTGATAAAACTCAAGGTCATCTAAAATATCTTGACTAATAATTTCACCTGGAATCACAATGGGAATTCCTGGGGGGTAAATCATGATGGATTCAGCTGCAATCTCATCCACAGCTTGATTGAGAGGTACATATTTCTTAGGTGCGTGATACGCTTCACGGGGACGTGTATACGCTTCAGGGAAGGTAACTTTCACTTTGGGATCTAACTTCGGTAAGTGATATGCACGATATTTATCAGCAACAATCTTTAAAGCATCCACTAAAGCATCTAAATCTTTTTGCATGGTGCCAATCGATAAAACCGCGAGAATCAAATGTGTTTCTGCAAGCTCTAATTGAATATGATGTTCGTCAAAAAGTTCTTTATACACATCAAATCCACTGATGCCTAAGTCGCTGACTTTGACTAAAATCTTTGTTTCATCATAGTCATATGACTTCTTCTTAATGAAATACTCATCATCAATGGCTTTTAATCCAGGGATTTGATTAATCTGTTCCCTTGTTTTTCTCGCCATATCGATTAAGATTGGAATTTGTTTAGGTCCTTCAAAATAGATATGCTTTCTTGCTACATCTAGGCTTGCCAGTAATAAGCTTGAGGGTGATGTGGACTGGATCATATTAATGGTCGAACGAAGACGAATATGATCAACACGTGGACCTTGCGTGATGAGAATTGAACTTTGCGTTAATGAACCTACCGTTTTATGGAGTGAACATGAACTCATATCTGCTCCAGCTTCCATGCTTGACATCGGAAGGAGAGGTGAGAAGGGAAGATGAGAACCATGTGCTTCATCAACAATCACCATCATCTCTTTTTCATGAGCAAAATCTACAATTTTCTTTAAGTCGCTCGCCACACCAAAATAGGTGGGATTGATGACGAAGACTGCTTTGGCTTCAGGATTATCAAGGATAGCTTGTTCGACATCCTCAAAAGCCATATGATTGGCTATCCCTAATTCGTCATCGATATAAGGTTTAACAAAAACGGGAACCGCACCACTCAAAATGAGGGCATTGATCGCCGATTTATGAACATTTCTTGGTAAAATAATTTTTTCTTTTGCGCGGCACACGCTCATGATCATCGCGAGGATGCCCATCGTTGTACCACCGGTTAAAAAGTATGCTTTTTCCGCTAAAAAAGCATCTGCCATGAGTTCTGCTGCTTCCTTGATCACACCCGTAGGACGATTGAGATTATCGAGTCCACGTGGCGCGTTAGCATCCAGTTTAAACATGTGTGGACCTACATAATCCAAGAGTTCGTTTGGAATTTGACCGAGTTTGTGCCCGGGAACATCGTGTTGAATGGTTCCACTTTGTGCGTACTCGACCAATTTGGTATAAAAGGGTGTGAGCTGGTGATTTTTTTCCATGTATGACCCACCTTTCCAAAACGCAAATACATTTTAACACTTTTCCGAAGGTTTTAAAATGATTTTGTCTCTTTTCTTTAGAAAAGTCTTAGGCAAGAGCCCCCCTAGATCGGAAGAGCACACGTCTGAACTCCAGTCACCGAATACGATATC
>CALKAH010000220.1 GCA_937983315.1 uncultured Acholeplasmataceae bacterium
ATCGTATTCGGTGACTGGAGTTCAGACGTGTGCTCTTCCGATCTCATTCGATTTTACCGATGTCGTTGTCTAAATCGATAGAATAATACTTTCCGTATTTTAGCTCAACATTTTGAAGAAATTTTTTAAATACTGATTTTGTGCTCTTAATATCGTCAGTGTAAATTTGCATCTTAGTAATGAACGCAGCCAAAGGGTTAATATCAATTCCAATGGTCCTTCGTTTTTGTGCAACGCCTTCAAATACCGTTACTCCACCACCGCAAAAAACATCTAGCACAATATCTTGTGGTTTTGAGTAATGTGTAATGAGATTTGCAAAAACATTATATGGTCGTCGTGCAAAATATTTATGCATCCGATACTGTGGTGTATGGGACTTCGCCTTAATTTCTTCTCTTATGGGTGTTATAGATTTCATTTTGTCACCTATATCATAGATATAATTAACCACTTTAAATTTATTCGTATGATCTTTCTTTGTTTACGTTATATTTTACCATCAAACGAAGTGATTTGAAAGTTAATTCAAAGCTTTTATTCTTATTTATATTTATTCCATATCCTGTATATTTCTAAAAGTATTGTATGTTTTCTTTGCCTTGTCATGTATGTAATACATGTTCTATTTCCTAGATGAAGCATGGATGACAAAATTATTCGTTGCGTTTCTGAAAGTAAATTATAAAAAACATAATACCTGGTTGTAAAATATAAATTTAATTTTAGCATTTTTTCAGTTTCATTTATTTTCTCTATCCAATATAACAAATCTTTTTCATTCGGAGATGTACTAGTTGAACCAATTCGATCATAAGAGACCCCCTTACAAGAAATCATCTTTCTTTCATATAATTTGAGTTTCTCCTGAAGCTCCTTTTCTTTTCTCATCGCCCTCCTGACATCATCAAGCCACTTATAAAAAGGTTCGTTTATACCAGTCTTCGAATGATTCATTGCTGAACTCCCTTTTTCTCTTAAATATATCAAGATTTCGATTCAATGATTCCTTCATGTATCCAAACGGTTCTTCTATCGTCGTCTCTGAATGCTTAGCAAATTGAACAATATAATCGACTGCCATCAGGACATCTTCAACCCCATAACACTCAATGGTTTCTTCAAATAACTTGTTAAACTTTATTAGATCCAATGAGGCATTGCTAATGTACTTTTTTTGAATAATAGAGTTAGTTAAGAAGTGCAGTTTTGGGAACCCATAAACTGCTTTATCTATTCTATCCTTTATATCTCTTTTACTTTCCTTTACTCTTTGTGTACTTTGGTATGCATTTACTCGATTATTGTTATCATTAACTAATTCTGTGCTTTCATTAACTTGATTATTGTTCGCATTATCTATTTCTATGTCTACATTAATGTTTTGAGTTTTTCTGCAAATTAATTTAAGATTTTCTATGGTTTCTGTAGACAATAACTGGTACTTATCAATATCAGCCTGCTTCCGTCTTCGAGTCGACATTATGAACTGTTTTTGAATTGATTTTGACGTCAGAACCCCACTCAAAAGCAACTGATGATCAAAGAGCCCAATCTCACCACAGAAGCGTATAATCGTCTCAACCTCTTGTGGCGTAATAGGCACTCCACCATAATTCTTAACTATCATTCTGGCTAATGATGTCACACTCTTCTCCAAGTAATATCCACTTGAATAGATCATTGTCAAAAGACGTACATAGACGATTTCACCTAGATGCCCATGAGTCATACTTAAATCCTGAATCTTATCATCTTCAAAAATACTCACATCCAACGGAAAGTATTGTAAGCCTTGTTTGTAAGGTCGTGCCATATGATTTTTCCCTTCTTGAATATGCTTAAAAAACTGCCTTTTTCAGACATTTACCTAATGACATATAACAGCCACTTCACAACGACAATAATACTTCATGCAAATACATTAATGTATAGTTGATGTATCCGTTCACAAGCATTATCGGTCAGGTTGTGAAGTGGCAATTTGTCAGTTCTATTTCAAGATCGGAAGAGCACACGTCTGAACTCCAGTCACCGAATACGATC
>CALKAH010000221.1 GCA_937983315.1 uncultured Acholeplasmataceae bacterium
ACGGCATACGAGATCGTATTCGGTGACTGGAGGTCAGACGTGGGCTCTTCCGATCGAACCGCACAAATGTCACCCGCATGGAATGTTGTACATTCAATTTGCATCTTACCTCTTGGCATAAAGATGTTGGTAATCTTTTTGTTTTCACCTCTATTGGCGATGACAACATCTTGACCAAGTTTTAAGACACCACTGTTGATCTTCATGATATTGATTTGACCTAAGAAGGGGTCAACCGTTGTCTTGAAAACATAAGCATTAAATGGGTCTTCATCTTTTGTTTCACGATGAATCACATCGCCTGTTTTTGGATCTTTGAGTTCTAATGGTCTAAGTTCATCGGGTGCAGGTAAGTAATCAACAAGCATGTTTAACAGTGTACGAACACCGATGGTCTTCGTTGCACTACCAACGATGACAGGTGTTAATTCACCTTCAATAATCCCTTGACGAAGTGCTTCTTTCACTTTTGCTTCGGGAATTTCTTCTCCTGATAAGAAAAGATCAAGCAGTTCTTCTGATGTTTCAGCAACACTTTCTAAAATCATGTTGTGAAGTTCTTCAACTTTGGGTTTCTTTTCATCCCAAATGGGTGCATCATGAGACTCCACACCATCAAAGATGCGTGCTTTCATTTCAACAACGTTGACAAAACCTTCAAAATTTTCGCTCTTGCCGATTGGCCAACAGAAAGGAACAGCCTTTTTACCAAGCTTTTCGCGAATGTCTTCTAATACTTTTTCGAATTTCACATTTTCCTTATCCATCTTATTCACATAAATGATGGCGGGTATGTGACGTTTTCTAATTTCTAGCCAAACACGTTCGGTACCAACTTCGACGCCCTTTAAAGAGTCGACCATTAAGATAGCACCTTTGACAACCTCAAGCGCTTGATTGAGGTCACCAACAAACTCATCACTTCCTGGAACATCTATAAAGTTTAACTTATAGTCTTTCCATTCAACGGGTAGAACACTCAGTGAAAGGCTCGATAGTTTGTTTTGTTCTTCCACTAAATAGTCAGATACAGTGTTTTTTCTTTCGACTTCTCCCTTTTTGTCGATCGCTTTGCCCACATAAAGCAATGCTTCAGAAATACTGGTTTTGCCTGATCCTTGATGTCCTAAAATAGCAATGTTGCGAATTTCTTTGGTGGTGTATTCCTTCATCCTTAACCTCCTGTAAACGTTTTCTTCATTTGTACCTTTATTATATCATAAATTTAGTACTTTTATAGTCAAGAGCCCATTTTCGTAAATTTAACATAAGTCTGATTTCATGTTATAATAATGGCGGTGAAATGATGAGAAAATTAGCAATTCGATTAATCGAATGGTACCAAGTGGAGATTTCTCCACACAGCAATCATAAATGCAGACATACACCCACATGTTCCGCTTATGCCAAAGAATGTTATGTTCGCTTTAATTTCTTTAAAGCGTCTTTTTTAACAGCGAAACGCATCCTGACATGTAACCCCTTGTTTAAACCAAAATACGATCCCGTTCCAGAAAAAAAGAGTAAAAAAGAAAGACCAGATCACGAGGTGT
>CALKAH010000222.1 GCA_937983315.1 uncultured Acholeplasmataceae bacterium
CTTCAAGCACTTGCAGCAGGTAACTATGACTATAACGTCATCATGGCATCTTCTGCATTCTATGGCGTCATTGGTTTATTTACCGTATTAATCGTTGACCTATCTTATGGCATCATCGATCCACAGATCAGAATGGGGGCGAAAAAATGAGCGATAAAGTCTATTCCAAGGACATGTTTGAACTTGTCCAAGAAAATGAGCGTTTGTTGGATAAACCCTTAAAGACCAAACAACTCAGTTACTTCCAAGACGCGATGCTCCGCTTCACAAAGAACAAATATAACGTGATTGCGACAGTCATTCTGTCTATTTTCATCCTGCTTTCTATCTTTGTTCCCATTATTACACCAAAAAACTTATATACGACAACCAATTCTGGTTTGACGACATTACCTCCACGTATTCCACTCCTTGAAAAAATTGGTCTCTTTGATGGTACAAAAGAATTTAGAGATCAACCGATCGATTATGATACCATCGATGAAGAAACCGGTCTTGGCTACCCAACGACAGGTTTCCAAGTCGAATATATCCTCATGGATACCCTAGAAAATCATGATATCATTGGTTCTGATCGTAGTGCACAATATCGCGGTGGTACAAATGAACTTTATGTCAACTTTGATCGTCTCGCATACTCGATTGCATCACGTGCATCACAGCTCTTGCAGACTGGCAATCAAATCGAAATTGAAGTCCTCGATGTTGTGGGTGGTGGAACGGTTAAAGTTTATCTATCACCTGTTGGTGCTGGAACAACATTAACCTCATGGGATGATCTCGTTTTACTCGGTGAAATCACCGAAGAAGGCGTGTACACTTATGATCCAATGACCAGTGTTGCCAACAACACCTCTCATTTCATTGTTGTGAAGTATGAACTCGATGAACCATCTGCAAACGGTAGTGAATATGTTTCACTCAATTCAATCAGCATCCTCAAGGGTGATGATGTTGACCCTGTTGTCTTTGAAGGTTTCGATTTATCACAATTTAATTTATTCACGATCATCACTGCAGAAGAAAATGGTCGTTTCTTGCGTAAAGATGCACGTATGACGGTTGCAACATTCCGTTATAATGTCTATGCTGCATTATTCTCCGATAAACCAAGAACAATTGGTGAAGTTGAATATCTGCGCATCTTATCTGAAAATGATGGTATGGAAGCTTCCATCATCCCCGATGAAGTTAATCCTAATGCTTGGACATTTGGTGAAGGATTCCCACTGACTGAAGTGACAGGTATTACCCAAATTACGATTGCTGGTAAAGTTTATCGTAACTATAACGTGATGATGAACGGAGCTTATCAACTCGGTTTTGAAACAACACCTTATTTCTTATTTGGTACTGACGTATTCGGTAAAGACTTATTTACACTCATTTGGTTGGGCCTTCGTACATCCTTGCTCCTTGGTTTCATGGCAGCGATGGTGAATATCGTTGTCGGTATCATCTGGGGTGCAACCAGTGCTTATTACGGTGGTCAAGTCGATATCTTGATGGAACGTTTCACCGATATTTGGGGTAGTTTCCCGCAAATCACGATGATCGGGATTATTACAGTTCTCATTGGACCAGGTTTCACCGCCCTCTTCATCTTCATGATTTATGATGGTTGGATAGGGGCTGCGAAGATTACGCGTTCACAATTCTATCGTTATAAAGGTCGTGAATACGTGCTTGCAGCGCGGACACTTGGTGCATCAGACCCACGTATTATTTTCAAACACATTTTACCGAATGCGCTTGGAACAATTATCACGCGTGTGATTCTCTCCATCCCATCGGTTATCTTCCTCGAAGTTAACCTTTCATTCTTAGGATTTGGTATCGGTAACGGTCAAGTCTTAAAGATTGGTCCAATCACATTAACAGGTACATCCATCGGTGTTATCTTAAACGATGGTCAACAACAGATTTTCGCAGGTAACCTATGGCTAGTCATCGCACCTACGATCATCGTATCGATTTTAATGATTACCTTCAATATGTTTGGTAATGCGCTTCGCGATGCACTGAATCCACAGTTGAGAGGTAGTTAGTCATGAGAAAAGAAAAAGTACTAGAAGTTAAAAATTTAACCATCTCTTTCCGTACACCCAACGGTTTAGTTCGTGCTGTACGTGATGTTGATTTCGATCTCTACAAAGGTGAAACACTCGCCATCGTTGGTGAATCTGGTTCAGGTAAATCCGTCACGACACGTGCGATTATGGGTATTTTGGCGAGAAATGCCATCATCGATGATGGTGAAATCTTATATCGTAATCAAGATTTGACAAAACTTTCAGAAGAAAACTTCCACTTGATTCGTGGTAATAAGATTGGAATGATCTTCCAGGACCCACTTTCATCACTCAATCCGATCATGAAGATTGGTAAACAAATCACCGAAGCCATGCTTGTCAACGGAGACCGCATTAAAAACCGTTTCCATGATTTGTATCATACCGAATATCATGATTATTTGAACATGGAAACACGCATTCGCCTTGCAAAAGAAGATACCAAGCATAAGATTTTTGAAATCAATAATAATAACGAATTATCACGCGAGCAAAAACGCGAAAAGATTCTTGCGGTAAAAACGAAGAACAATAATTTAATTACGGAGTTCAAAAGTCATTTACCCGAATTAAAGAAGAAATACTTAGAAAAGAAAGCACAAGCTAAGGCGCAGATTAAAACCGAAAAAGATCAAATTCTAGCTGAAAAAGCGGAAGCATTTGAAGCGATAAAAAGAGAACTTTTATCCAAAAAAGCTTTATTAGCACAAGTTGATAAAAATGATCCTGCTTATCTCGGTATTAAGGGTGAGTATGATGAAATCAAAGAGCGTCTAAACAATAACTCTGAAGCATTCCGTCGTCGCTTTCATGTCACCAAGAAAGAAGCTTTTGAAAAAGCGATTAGCATCATGCGTGAAGTCGGTATTCCTGAACCTGAAAAGCGTTTCAATCAGTACCCCTTCCAATTCTCTGGTGGTATGAGACAGCGTATCGTTATCGCGATTGCACTCACTGCAAATCCTGAACTTTTGATTTGTGATGAACCAACAACTGCGCTTGACGTGACCATTCAAGGTCAAATCTTGAATCTGATTAAAGATATCAAAAAAGAACGTGATCTTTCGGTCATCTTTATTACCCATGACTTAGGTGTCGTTGCGAATATGGCGGATCGCGTTGCCGTGATGTATGCAGGTAAGATTGTTGAATACGGTACATTGCATGACATTTTCTATGAACCTAAACATCCATACACATGGGCACTGCTATCCTCTGTTCCTGATTTGGATACAAAAGACAAGCTATTATCGATTCCTGGTACACCTCCAGATATGTTATTCCCACCTAAAGGTGATGCTTTTGCCGATCGTAATCAGTATGCCCTAAAGATCGATTTTGAAGAACAGCCACCGTTCTTTAAGGTCACGGATACCCATTATGCAGCAACATGGTTGCTCCATCCAGATGCGCCAAAAATTGAGATGCCACCCATTCTACAAGAACGTGTTAAACGTTACCAAAAAGAAGTGGGCCTAGGTCAAATTGAAAGCCGTCTCCAAAATGTGGGTCCTAAAAAAGATAAAAATGTAGGTGAAAACAAGTGAACACACAAAGAGAAGAAATCCTAAAGGTTGTTGGCCTCAAGCAGTACTTTAAGTCTGGTTCAGGTAAAAACAAACTGGTCAATAAAGCCGTTGATGATATCTCCTTTAATATCTATAAAGGTGAGGTGTTTTCACTGGTTGGAGAATCTGGATGTGGCAAAACCACAACAGGTCGTACCATCATTAAACTCTATCAATCCACAGGTGGCGAAGTTCATTTCCATGGCACACGTATCATCAGTGATGTCAAAGCAGCTAAAGAACGTTGGAAGAATTTTTTATCCAAGGTTAAAGAGGGCAAACAAGCACTTATTGCAGAACTTAAACCCAAATTACAATCAGGTTCATTGACAAAAGAAGATTATCAAACAAGACTCAATGAATATGAAGCATCATTTGCTGAAGAACGTCAAGACATTCTTGATGCCTATCATTTAGCGAAACGTGACAGAAAATTTGAACGTTTTATTGATGATGAAGGACGTGCAGCCAAGAAAAACTTAAAGAACTATCCTGAATACAAAGAAATCATCGATTTCTATATTCAAGATAATCAAGCAAACATCAATCGTTCAAAAGAACTTGAAGAAAAATTAGCGGATGCGAAGATCAATGTTGATCGTGCGAATAGCAGTAAAGATCATGAACAAATTGCATATGAAAAAGCAAAATATGCTGAAATTTCAAAAGAACTCAATAAAGTCAACCGTGAGCTTAAGCTCAATGGTGTTCGTCAAAAACAAGACCTTAAAAAGTTAGCGTATAGCTTAAAGCATAAGAATCGCTTACTCATGCGTAAGATGCAAATGATTTTCCAGGACCCCATTGCATCGCTGAACCCCAGAATGACGGTTAAAGAAATCATTGCTGAAGGTTTAAGAATCAATGGTGTTCGTAACGAAAAAGAAATTGACGATCGTGTTAAAGAAGCTCTTCGCATCGTAGGACTTGTTCCCGAACATGCGAGCCGTTATCCTCACGAATTCAGTGGTGGACAACGTCAACGTATCGGGATCGCGCGTGCGCTTGTTGTTGAACCCTCATTCATCATTGCAGATGAACCGATTTCAGCGCTTGACGTCTCTATCCGCGCACAAGTCATCAATCTACTCAATGATTTAAGAGAAACTAAAGGGATTACGATTATGTTTATTGCCCATGACCTTTCGGTTGTTAAATACTTTAGCGATCGCTTAGCTGTCATGTATTATGGCCATATCGTTGAAATGGGAGACAAGGAAAAGATCTTTAATACACCGATGCATCCATACACACTCTCACTCATGGATTCTATTCCACTTCCTGACCCTGAATATGAAAAGCGTCGCGGTAGAACCGTACGTTATAATCCATCAAAACATCACGATTACTCGGTTGAACAACCGACACTCCGTGAAGTTGAACCCAATCACTTCGTGCTCTGTAACACCGAGGAGTTCGAACGTTATCAAGCGAAGTTGAACGACAAATGAAATGGCTCCGTTTTGTCATCATCTTAGTTGTGATGTTAATTGCTGCATTTCTCTTGCATCTTTTGGTTTATCGCATGAATTTTAGTTATGAGAATGCATCGAATGTCCTCTTCGTTGTTGGCATCATTATGATTTTACCTTCGGTGGTCGCGATGACATCTGCATATCGTATTTTTCAAAGCATGCGCTATGTCGTTCGGGTAGCTGCATCTCCCAGTTTTAGACGCGAATACCCTACATTCAAGGATTATCAAACCGAAAAGACACGCGAGATACAATCCACGATATTCATTGAATTCTTTGTGGCATCACTTCTCTTAATCATTGCGTCCTTTATTCTTGCAAGGATGTGGTATTGATGAGTGATGTTAAAAAGATCAACCAACGCTTTTTCTTCACCTTATTCATCTTTGTGATGCTTGTCGTTCTAGGTATTGCATCCATGGTTTTCGCCAATCTTTACATGGCAAATACAGATGTTCAGTATGTCATTTATTTTGCAGTGATGATTGGACTCATTGTTGCAGCTGGACTCTTTCAAACGAAATTTACACGTTTAACCAATACCGCTTATCTGATTAAAATTAGACACCATGCAGCCAAACCATTGCCGATGAACCACACGAAAGCATGGGATGATATGCCATCATTTCTCAAAAGTCAAGGGTATATCAGATATGCGTTTGATGCACAACATGCTCTTTTCTACCGGGTCACCAAGGATACGATTAAGAAGATATTTAACAAGCATATGCTTGAAGTCGTCGTCTTAGTTCAACCGAGCGTAAGTGAGTTCTATTTAAGTGCTGTCGATGAGGAAATCAGTCGAATTCAGCAAACACAGTTAAAAGATGGAAAACGCATGGAGCGTATGCTCATTACACAGTTTAAACCGATCCAAGATTTAAGTGATGAAACGAAGGATAAGATTAAAGAAATCTTTTTCCTCAAAACACGAGAAATATCACTGTTTCTACGTGCAAGAACAACCATCATCTCAACCATCAATGTGGGACTCCATCAGCCATCCGATACAGCACTCATGCTTTATTCGGATACCTACAGCCCCAGCCTATACTACACACATCACATTGAACAAATTAAATCTATGATCTAATCAAAAAGGCCTACATCCACATCGGATACAGGCCTTTTGTTTGTGAAAATGATTATTTGTTTTCGAGGGATAAGATCTTTTTTACACGGAAGAACACAATCACAGAAAAGATCAATGCAAGGAGTGAAGAGACCATGCGATATGTTCCACGTCCAAGTGAAATAAAGGACACATTGAGACCAAACAAGATGAGAGATCGGAAGAGCGTCGTGTAGGGAAAGAGTGTAGATCTCGGTG
>CALKAH010000223.1 GCA_937983315.1 uncultured Acholeplasmataceae bacterium
AGACATGCTTAGCTTTGGCAAGATATTCAACTTCTTCTTTGGTTAAACCAACTTTAACAATCCCATTGATGATAGCAATCGTTGCGGGGACTGCACCTTCTTCTTTGATAATGCGTTCAACTTCTAGTGCCATACTCACATTATCTGGATAAGGCATACCGTGAGAAATAATCGTGGACTCTAATGCAACGATAGGTTTCTTTAATCGTAATGCTTTTTCAACATCGGGATGAATTTGAATGAGTGGATTCATAAGTTTAGCTCCTTTACTGTATCGATTAATTTTTCTTTTGATAATGTATCACACACCGCATGTGCATCTTTGAGATTCAAACATGCGTTAGCAATCCCATAACTGATCGGGTCATATCCATGGATTTTTGCAAAGATAACCCCAGCAAAAAAGGCATCTCCGGCACCCGTTGAATTGATGACATCCACTTTAACCGATGATCTCATCTCTGCCATATCCTTATTTGCATAATAGACACCTTTATCGCCTAAGGTGATGAAAACCTCTTTTGTACCTTGCTCGATGAAATAATTGCCTAATTGATCAAGATCTGCATGTGAATCATCTTTAAAACCTGCTAGAGTTGATGCTTCAATCGTATTCATTTTGAGCGTATGGATATGTGATAGAACATGTTTTAAGCGAATCGCTTTCTGTCCTGAGATTGCATCCACATAGCTCTTATGTCCATATAATGCAAGTAAAGCGGTTAATACATCTTCAGATAGATTTGTATCCAAAACGATGATATCAGCATGATCTAAGGTTTTTTGATACACCATAATGGATTCGATACTCATTGCAGCAATCTCATCCATTAAAGCAACACCAATCAAATCTTCACCTTTTTCATCAATAACAGACACATAAAGCGGTGTTTCTTTGATCTCGATTGGGCATAACTTTAATCCAATGTCATGGGCTTGGCGTTCAATCATCACGCGGTGATTGTCTTGTCCAAGAGGTGTAATCAATGTTGTATCTATGCCCAAACGACTTAAATTCTCAGCGATGTTTCGTCCTACTCCACCAAGGGATCGTTTCATATAACCCGGATTCGAATCTCTTAAATTCATGTGTTGATGTGGGTATAAGAAAAGATCAATGACTGATCCTCCAATAACACAAACACGTTTCATCGTCCACCTCCACTTAACCTTATTATATCATGCATCCTCGTTTTAAGGATTGAAGCCTATCGTGTATAATAAAGATGATGAATATGATGAGGAATGGTAATATGGATAATCAATCCTGTGATCTTAAACCAAAAAAAGGTATTCAGATGAAATTATGCAAAGTGATTGATGGTTATACGATTAAATACCACGCAAATGGAAAAACCATCTGGTCAAAAGGAAAAATGGTTAATGGTGAACCCGAGGGTTATTGGGAGTGGTACCGAGTGGATGGTACCATCAAGCGTTCTGGTTATTTTTTAGGTGGCAAACCCGTTGGTGAATGGATCACTTATGATGATAAGGGACATCCCTATCTCATCACACATAAATAGTTCTTATCTCTTGTGAGGTCAACTGATGAAAAGGTTCATTAAAATCGTCATTTTAATCATAGTATCTTTACTTGTTATCACTTTTTTTGTTTTTTATACACCTGATCGCCCACAAGATTATCTTGAGGATCTCTATTTCGGCGAGTATTCCAACAAAGTCGAACTCGATATCAATTCTCTAGACAATGAACCCTTATCGATTCATGTTCATTATCAAGATTTAGGAGACATAGGTGATCCTGTTTTAGTTTTGATTCATGGCGCATTCTCATCATCTCATACATTTTTAGCTTGGGCAGAAACACTTGTTGAACATGGTTATCGTGTCATCTTACCGGATCTTCCCTATTTTGGATTAACGGGTGGATTTGAAGATGAACTGACCTCCTACAGACGTAGCGGTGAAATGATTATTTCATTGCTTAATGAACTTGATGTTGATACCTTTCATGTGGGTGGAAACTCATTAGGTGGAGCAGTATCATGGTATATCGCAAGCGAATATCCAGAGCGTGTTTTATCGCTTACTTTAATTGATGCAGTTCCTGCGTCTTTAGGACAACATGAACAACAGCGCGTTCCCTCTTTTCTGACCACTGATTTTTTTGCAGGAATCATCAGTCAAATGACGCCCAAATTTTTGGTACGAAGCATCCTTAAAACAGCTTATGGAAACAAAGAGATGCTTGATGAAGAAATCTTTGAACGTTATTTTGATCTATTAAGACGAGAAAACTCAAGAACATGGATTTTACAAGTAAAACAGGAAACTGAACCTGAATTTAAGTATCAAGATCGTCTTGAATCCATAGAGGTGCCTACACTTATCTTATGGGGTGAAAAGGATGAGTGGATTCCTGTAGAAACGGTAGATAGTTTCGTTGAAGCATTATCATTAACCGAAGAACAGATCATCATCTATCCCGATTTAGGTCATGTACCGATGGAAGAAGATCCTTCAACGGTTACGGATTATATAACCTTCTTGGCATCCTTATCATGAAAAAATCATCGATAACAGATATCATCAAACAATTTCCAAAAGATATTCAAGATCTCCTTAAAGATCAAGTATGGACTAAAGATCAAGAAGGCATGACAGAAGCTTCTGTTTATCTTTCAGCTCATCATGTGATTAAAATCATGCCAAATGATCAAGAATCATTGAACGAACTCTGGAATTATGAACATCTATCTTATATGTCGTTTCTTGCACCACTCTATGCAAAAATAATCTCACAGCAATCGATTACTATCTTGATTAAAAGGTGGAAAGGTCATATGCTATCTTCTCTATCACCTCAAGATCAAATCGATATCCTCACGGATGTTCTTAAAGCATTATGGTCAATACCTATTTCTGATCAGATGCTTGATCAAACACTAAATGTTAGGTTAAAACAAGCCGAAGATCATGTCGCTCATGGATGTGTCGATATGGCAACATGGGATATGGATATTCAAAAGGGGCGATTTTCTTCTCCTATCGATCTTTTGAACTATTTAAAAGCTCATAAACCTAAGGAAGATCTTGTATTTTCTCATGGCGATCTCACCTTTGAAAACATCATCTTTGATCATCAAAAAGGCGTAGGTTTGATCGATATTGGACGCATGGGATTTGCTGATCGCTATCAGGATCTTGCACTGGCTTATCGATCTCTTCTCTATCAAACCAATCAAGATGAATCGACACGTTTACTCTTTAATCAACTTCAGTTTGACGTTGATGAGAACAAACTGGATTATTATCTCTTATTAGATGAGTTATTTTAAACAAAAAGCGATTCTTAATGAATCACTTTTTTTTCGTATACCGATAACCTTCTTGGTAAGGTTCAAATCCTAAATCATAATAAAACTTTTGGGTTGATCCCACATAAAACTCTTCAGCACCATCTTTTTTAGCTTCATTCATGGCATGTAGAATGCACGCACCTGCTAATCCTTTTCTGCGATGTTCAGGTACGGTTGCTACCGGTTCAATACTTGCAATCTTATTACCCTTCATGTACCAAATCCCTGCATAAGAAACATAATGACCATCCTTGATAGCAACCCATACATAACGCTTCTTAAAATGAGGAGATGATGTCATGTGTAATCGTTCTTGTCGAATCTGATCATTATACATCACATGATCGCCATGATTAAATCCTTTCCATAATGCATGATGGATCTCATCAAGGTTATAATCTTCTTCAAGTGATTTAAACGTGTAACCCTCACATGTGGGGATGTTTTCAACAGGTTTTGCAAATCGTGCAGCTGGATCGATCCAATCCATCTTCTCAAACCCATGTTCTTCAAGGATTTTTACCCAATCCTGATCTTTGGGGATGATGACATCTCCCTTAAGATGATTGATCAATTCATTGGCCATCATCTGTTTGAGTTTGAAATCTTCATCATAGATAGCAAACCAAACACCCGGGACTTCTTCAAATGCGAGCATGCCGCAAATCTCATGCTTTTCATTTCTAAATAATTTGATCTGACTAAGCACATCAGCACTAAAATTATCGAGAGCAAACATCCATTCCCATCGGCTCCAGTGATAATATAAAAATTCGTGTTTCTCATTCAAAAGATTGACAAATTGGACCACCTCATGAAAGACTTCATGATAGCTTTTGTCTTGGGGATACGATTCAATTTGATAGTTCATCTTTCTTTCTCCTTAAAAAATTAAATTATCTCGGCCATGCATAAAGATAAGAAATGATCACAGCTAGAACGACTGCATAGTAATAAAACCACGGTTTACGCTGTTTGATGATCATCAAGATGATAATGCCACAGATGATCATGGTCAAAACGATAGCGATCCACATCATCTGGTAAAAGTGTAAAACTAACGCCATCAAAAATACGGTAAGTCCTGCTAGAACAATGATAGCTTTAATGATGTCATGGAGTCTTGTACGCATCAATTCAATGGTCATCACTCCAAC
>CALKAH010000224.1 GCA_937983315.1 uncultured Acholeplasmataceae bacterium
GATCATTCATTGGCATCATTACCCGTAAAGAGATTTTTAATTACATGGTTAAACAGATGAACCCAGTCTTAAAAGAGGAAAGCCGATAAGGCTTTTTTCTTTTTATAAAAAAAGACGCCGAAGCGTCTTAGATATGAAAGCGTCTACGAAATTCTTCTCGACTTGATTTACTGGGCAAGAAGATAATTCCAAGTAGTGTCACAAGCGAGTAACTGAAGCATGCTACTGACGGCCATGTGACGTGTGTGACATTGAGCAAATTAAGAAGTCCTGGAATAAATCCGATAATCGTAATGATAATTAAGCTTGAGAAGTAATCAAACCATTTCTTTTTGTTCACAATAATTAAGATGGTGATTAAAAGAATGTTGAGTATGACTGCAAACGGTAAGACATAATCAAGTGCCCAACTGTGATCACGAATCGCAAGTCCAATCAAAATCAGCATCCCCACCGTCACAATGATACTTTTGGTGAGTTTAGATGTCCAAACGGTTGGTACAGTGAGTAGAATAAACATAACAACTGCATACAGGTTAGTGATCGATACAACTAATGACCACGTAAGAGGTAATCCGTCTAAATAATCGACATAGAGAGAAATGAGCACTGAAACAATATTCATGAAGATAAAAAGTCGATGAAAGAAACGTGATGTCTTTTTCTTTTCGATATCAGGGAATTTATAGGTTTCTACGCAATCGTTTTCTTTCTCGAGATCTCCATTACAAAGCATACAGTGTTCAAGAGATGTATCATAATGGACATGACATGATTTACAGTATTTCATCATACCCCTCCTTATAATTGGTGTCTAGTGTCACATCGAGGCCTTCATTCACCAAAAACTGAACGATATGATTCATGATAGAAAGATCTTTTAGTGGCGAGCTCATGATGATATTGGTCTGTTGTTTTAGAGAGATAAGCGTCATGGCGATACCATAACCGGCATTGACAAAATCAGCATCAAGGATGCGTGATTCAAGACCACTTGGGAGTTCTACAACGCCAAGATTAGATATTGAACAGCTCGAGATGGATTCTCCTAAAATGTTATAGCCAATTTTAAACGCGATCGTCTTAAGAATTAAAGGGAGAACGCGAATGAAGACATTTTTCTCAAAACCAACCAATGAACTGATTCTTGACTGTAGTTTATCTTTATCAAGTTGATCCTTGAATTGTTCTTTGGTCAATTCAAGCATATTTTCGAATGTCCAATCAGTTCGTTTTTGTGTGAAGGTTGCTTTAATATAAAGAGAAAAGTTGCGTAAAGTCACTGAATCGAAATAGGGTCTCAAATTCACTGGAATAAAGATTTTAAGTGGTTTCTTACCTTGTGTAAAATCAACAGTTTCTTTATAGATGGAATATGCTAAAAGTGCAGTAACAAATTGTGTGACGGTACATTGGTACTTCGTCTTGACGAGGTTTAAAAGTGCCTTTGTATCCATCTTTGCTTTAAGCATGAGAACCCAATGATTTGAAAAACGTTCGCCATCAAAATGATATGCTTTTTCTTCTTTAAGGTTTTTGCGCTTTTCTTTATCATAATTGGAAACGAAATTATCTTCGCTTTCTTTCTTTGAATAGGGCTTTTCGCTTAAAACTTTTCCCTCATGATCGATTTTAAAACCACGGAGCTTGTAGTAGTTGTAGACAATTGATTTTAAAAAATGCATCGCTCCAGATCCATCTGATATCGCATGAAAGGTTTCAAGTGTAATTTTGTTTTCAAAATAATACACTTTAAACAAATAACCTTGATTTCGATGGGATTTAAAGTATTTACATACTTGAGAGGGTTCCGGTTCAACCTCAAAATGATGGGTATTCGAAGCAAAATAATTCCAAAACAATCCATTCTTTAATTGGACTGCAAATGTTTCAAAACGAGGGAGAACTCGGTTGACCGCTTCTTCGAGGATCGTACTATCGACGCTCTCATCAATATAAAAACTGAGTCGAAAGACGTTACTACGTTCGTCTTGCGACACAGCAGGGAAAATCTTTCCTGCATTATCGAGTTTATACCAGTATTTTTGTTTTTTCACGTCATCACCTGTTGGTGACAAAATCTGATGATCTTGTCACTTTCTATTATACTCTATTTTGTCTTCTAAAGAAGGATATTCGACATAATCACATAATATATTTCGAATTCGAAGCAAAATGCTTGTACAAGCGATGATCATCTTTTATAATCAAAGTGAAGGATGTGAGCATATGAAACCACTTAATGGGATTCACCACGTAACAGCAATCACAAGTAGTGCAGAAAAAATTTATGATTTTTTTACACATATTCTAGGACTCAGATTAGTTAAAAAGACAATCAATCAAGATGACATACATACGTATCATCTCTTTTTTGCAGATGATCAAGGAAATGCAGGAACTGATATCACGTTCTTTGATTTTCCCAATTCAAGTCCTGCACAAAAGGGTTCAGATGAGATTTCAAAGACATCGTTTCGAGTTCCTAATGATCAAGCACTTGTGTACTGGAAAAAACGATTTGAACACTACCAAATCAAACATTATCCAATCATCACCATGTTTGGTATGAAAACACTTGAGTTTCGTGATTTTGACAATCAAGAATATGTTTTAGTTTCTGATGAACATGACAAAGGGATCAAGCCAGGTATCCCCTGGCAAAAAGGACCAATACCTCTTGAATATGCGATTTATGGATTAGGTCCTATCTTTTTCCGCGTCAGTGATCCAAGGCGTATGGATGATGTATTAACTCAATATTTAACATTTAATAAAACAGACGAAGAGAATGCCTTCACGCGATATCAAACGGGTCAAGGTGGCAATGGTGCTAGCGTTATTGTTGAAACAAGAAAAGATCGCGCATTGGGATATCAGGGTTATGGCAGTATTCATCATGTTGCATTTTCGGTTGATGGTGATCAAGATATTCACGATTGGATGGATCATCTTGATACAATAGGAGCAAGACATTCAGGGTATGTTGATCGTTTCTACTTTCACTCGTTATATACAAGACTTTATCCCTCAATGTTGTTTGAATTTGCGACGGACGGTCCAGGATTTATTGATGACGAAGAATCATATGAAATTCTCGGTGAAACACTCGCCTTACCTCCTCGTTTCCGTTCGATGAGACACAAAATTGAGCAATTGGTTCGCCCTATTGACACAAAAAGAAGCGATAAGGTTTATAATAAAGAATATATGAATAAGGTTGGTGAGACGCATGAAACATAAGAAAGAGTATTTAAAACTAACAACCGTCTTGTTTCGTACGATGCAACACGTTGAATCTGTGATTAAGAAGGATATTCAATCGTATGATTTAAATACCACCGAATTCGGAGCGTTAGAATTACTGTATAATCGTGGTGCACAGCCTATGCAGTCGATGGCATCTCGTTTACTTATGGCGAATAGTTCGATGACCTATGTCATCGATAAACTTGAGTCCAAAAACATGATTTATCGTACACAAGATAACGTTGATAAACGGGTGATGATGGTGGATTTAACGCCTGAAGGTCGTGCCTTTTTTGATGGTATTTTCCCTAATCATGTGATGAAGTTAGCTGAGATGTATCAACAACTTTCTGAAGATGAGTTACGTCTTCTGATTGAGATGTTAAAAAAAGTAGGTTATCAAGCCAAGGAACTACAAGGAGGAACATCATGAAACATGTTTATGAACAAGGGACCAATGGCAAAACATTGATCATGTTACACGGCACAGGTGGCGATGAATATGATCTTATTCCACTCGCGAAGCATATCGATCCTCATGCCAATATTTTATCTATTCGAGGTAATGTGCAAGAATACGGTATGCCACGGTTTTTTAAGCGTCTTGCCATGGGTGTTTTTGATCAAGACAGTTTGATTGAAGAAACTTACAATCTTCGTGATTTTATCCAAGAATCGTCAATTAACTACGGATTTGATCCTCATCAAACCATTGTTGTTGGTTATTCAAATGGTGCGAATATTGCAGCTTCCTTATTACTTCATTTTGACCAAATCTTTCATCGAGCAATCTTATTTCGTGCGATGGTCCCCATTCGTAAAGATGATCATAACAATCTTGAAGGTGTTAAGATACTCCTACTCAGTGGTCAACATGATCAAACCGTTCCACAAGGTGAACCCGAACAACTTCAAACATTTTTTGAACACCGCCATGCCACAGTTGAACTCAAATGGATTGATCATGGTCATCAATTGACTAAGGATGAATTAGAGTACGCAAAAGCGTGGTATCAACAAAACACTTAAGAAAGAAGTGATCCACATGTTCGACATCAGCGAACAGGATTTTTCTACATTCGTTTCAACGCACGTCGATTCATTTGATCCGCTTGTTTTAAAACAAATGCCAGTTAAAGAAAAACGTAAATACATGGTTCTATGCATGGTGATTCACTTATTTGAAACGAATCGAATCTATCATGAAAGAGAGATCAATCAAATACTCAAACCCGTTGCAGAAGACTATGTCATGATACGAAGATATCTGATTGATTATCAGTTTATGGCAAGAAAAGATGATGGAACTTCATATTGGCTATTGAAAGATCCAAAAGATTTCCAAGCGTTCAATCTCACAAGCAGAACTGATATAACACCTATACAAACAAAGTAAAATCGGGAACATTATGCTCCCGATTTTTTCTTAAGTGTGATGAATTGTTGGATAAATGATTTAATACGCGTGCGTTTGACACGATTGACTTCAGCCATCCAAATCACTGTGTCACGAAGCGTTTCCTCAATAGGACGAGGCATATAGCCAAGTTCTTCTGTAGCTTTTTTATGGCTGAAATAAGAGTTGCTCGAAATGGTATAAAGTGAATACTTAGAGTATATGGGTGGCAGTTTTCTCATGCGATAGAATAGCTCAGCAAGTGGGACAGTCATCGATGCAAACCATCGGGGAAGCACGTGTATTTTGTGTTTTTTTCCTGATAACATTCTAAGATTCTCAAAGAGATCAAAGAGATCAATACGATGTCCTGAAAGGATGTAACATGAACCTATACGACCGTGCTCAATGGCTTGAATGATGCCTTTTGATACATCCCTGACATCAACGAAATCATACGCACCTTGGACACGTGATGTTAAGAAACCATTTAAATAATCTTCGATCATCATCGTCATATGACCGTGTCCGATATCATCAGGTCCGATGATACCTGATGGATGAACAATGATTGCAGGTAAACCCCTGGAAATCGCATCAAGAACGTCTTGAGAGGCTTTTGCTTTTGACTTAGCGTAAACTCCAACAACGAGATTTGGATCGAAAAATTGAACTTCTTCAATGGTTGATTGTTCCGGTTTTTCAGGGATAGCATGGACTGATGAAACATGAATAAATAAACCAATGTGATGCTTCATCGACATGTCAATCATGTTTCGTGTTCCTTGAATGTTCACCTTATCAAGTAACGGATTTTTCTTATTCGATATTGAAATAATTCCTGCTGTGTGAATCACAACAACGTCATTGTTTTGATATGCTGTATTCGATAGATCGAAAAACGCATCCAATGTTTCTGGTTTGGTGACATCACCACGATAGACCTCAATACCTAGCTGATCAAGACGCGAAGATGTGTCTTTTGGTAAGATTAAACCACGCACATGTTTTGCTTGATTGCGAAGCATAGAAACGAGCGAATAACCGACATGTCCGTTTGCACCTGTAACAAGATAAAGTCTTTGCATCCAATCACCTTCTTCAACTTTAACTTATAGCCGAAAAGTAAAAAATGCAAGTCTTTGGAACGGAAATCGACAATCGTGTGAATTTTCACACACTCATCGATTCACAACACGACACTACAATCGTTTCAATTGCATTAGTAATAACATTTAGGTCAAGACTGAAATGATGTTGTTTATAAAGGGTTTGTGATGTTTCATATGGTACATGGATAAAACCTGCGTGTACTTGATTTTTTTGACTGACATCAAGTTGATGCATGACACTGTAAAAAATATGATTACATAAATAAGTGCCTGCACTGTATGACAATTTTGCTGGTATATGTTTTTCATGTAACGATGAAACGATTAATTTTGTAGGTAATGTTGAAAAATAAGCTGTTGGTCCGAAGAGCGAAATAGGATCATCTTGAGGTGATACACCTCGATCATCAGGAATCGATGAATCATCAAGATTAATGGCAACACGCTCAACCGATATTTCTTTTCGACCACCTGCTTGTCCAACCATGATAATGATATCAGGATCGACCTCATGCATCTTATC
The DNA here is from genome assembly GCA_937983315.1 of uncultured Acholeplasmataceae bacterium. Lineage (GTDB taxonomy): Bacteria > Bacillota_I > Bacilli_A > Acholeplasmatales > Acholeplasmataceae > Peloplasma. Next base: position 6,281 of record CALKAH010000224.1, read on the forward strand.
GATGATGAGCCTTGATGCTTCATAAAACACGACAGGAAGTTCCATCACATAGAGTTCACAGGGAAGATGATGGATATCAAGCTGTTTGATCGCTTCATATGAAGGATTGATGGACTCACCACCAAACGGTTGAAAACCAGTTAATAATACCCGTAACATGTCAATCACCTCAGGCTTATTTTATCATGTTTTATCAATATTCTTTGTTGACTTGTATGATTGATGAGAGATAGGCTATAATAAAAGTAATATGTCGTTACACCTGTGAGATCATGACTATGAATAAGATTATCGAACTTTCAAAAAATGAATACAAAGATTATCCTTTGGAATACAGTTATGTGACCAAATATTTTTATCATGTTTCTGTGAAGCAAAGAAAAGATATACACGTGACGATCAAACGCAAAAAATTCCTTCGCAAACAAGAAAAAACATTTACTGATTTCTTATTTCAGAACTATGTTGAACAACCTCAGGCTTTTGGGATTTTTGATAAGAAAAAATTGGTTGCAGTGATCGAAGGATCAATCGAGTCTTGGAATAATCGCTATCGAATTTGGAATTTTCTCGTTGATAAAAAGTATCGAAGAGAAGGACTTGGAAAGTTGCTCTTTGATCATATGATTCAAGTCGCTAAAGAAGCAAAAGCTCGTGCATTGGTTTTAGAATGTCAAAGTTGCAATGATCCTGCAATTTCGTTCTATTTAGCAAGAGGAATGCACTTCATTGGACTAGATACCATCAGTTATACAAATCATGATATTGATAAAAAAGAAGTTCGCATTGAATTAGGCATGCGCTTAGAATAAGAGGCATCATGGAAAAACTTTGGACACGTAATTTTACAATTCTAACCATAGGTTCACTCATCTCAGCATTAGGTAATTCAGCAGCAAGTGTCGGTTTTGGTATACTTGTTTATCAGCAAACAGGATCGCCATTAACCCTTGCTTTTTTTACGATTGCAAACATTATTCCACGTATTATCACAGGGTTTATTGCGGGACCTTTTGTCGATCGACATTCAAGAAGAAAGATTATTTATCGACTTGATTTCTTATCATCAACACTCTTTCTAGGCATCGCCATTATTTTATTTACAGGTTATTTTCAAGTCATCGTCTTTACTTTACTTGCGAGTGTGTTTGGTATAATTGATACAATTTATCAGCTCGCATTTATGAGCATGTTTCCTGAAGTTATCACCAAAGGAAATCATTCAAAAGCCTATTCATTATCAAGTCTTATTTGGCCTTTATCAGCAGCCATTATGGCACCCATTGCTGCATTTATGATTGAGACCTATGTGTTTGGTATTGCCATATTAATGGCATTTAATGCTATCACACACTTTCTTGCTGCAAGTGTAGAATCGACCATGCGATTAGAAGAGATTCTTAATCAAAAAGAAGTCAAAGGATTCCAATTCATTGAAGATCTCAAGGAAGGTTTTCACTATTATCGCCTTGAAAAAGGTATCTTTGGTATAGCTATTTTGTTTGCCGCATTTAGTTTCGTTTATGCATCTCAAGACTTACTTCGTATGCCGTATTTCATATCAAGTGATGTTTATACGATCCAACATTTTTCATTCATTATCTCTGCATCTTCGGTTGGTCGTATCCTCGGAGGTATCATTCATTACACCTTCAAATATCCTCCGCACAAGAGGTATTTGATTGCAGTCTCTGTTTATTTTACAGTCGAGTTTTTATCTGCCACGATGCTCTATATGCCTTATGTTCTTATGGTTACATTCAGCTTCATTGTAGGTCTTTTATCTGTCACATCTTTCAACATTCGAATGACAGCAACACAAGTATACATCCCCACTCAACTTCGAGGACGTGTCAATTCAACGCAGAATCTTTTATGGAATATTGGAGCGATTATTGGTGCTTTAGTTACAGGTCTTTTTGCAGAGTTCACAACGTTTGATTATCGCTTTATTATGCTACTTACAGCCATTGTGTCTATATCAGCAATTCTCTTGGTTCCAGTACGTATGAACCACGAGTTTAAGAAAATTTACAATGCGGATATTTAATAAAAACTGGACAATCGCTTGTCCAGTTTGATTATTTTACACGCAGTGTGACACATTTTAAATAGAGTGATTCATCTGATCCAAATAGGGCTGGGTGATCTTTACCTTGAATGCGAAATTCAATCATCTGAGTGATGCGTTTTGCATCGATTGAAGCATCGAGTAACATCTCCATGAATAAGGCTGGGGTCATGTAATGTGAACATGAACAGCTGATCAAATAACCATCAGGATTAACAATTTTTAGAGCTTGCAGGTTGATATCTTTATATCCCTGATAAGCTTTTTTAATATCCTCAGCCTTTTTTGCAAATGCAGGAGGATCGAGCACTACAACATCAAACGTGTGATTGTTTTTTTGATAGTCTCTTAATGCATCAAACACATCTTTCTTTAAAGCAGTCACATGATCAAGTTTGTTAATCACTGCGTTATGTTGTATATTTTCTACTGCACTTTCCGAAATATCTAGGCAAGTGACATGTTTCGCTCCATAGTATGCAGCATGTAAACCAAATCCACCGATGTGAGAAAAACAGTCAAGTACTGTCTTATTTTTGACATATGGTTTAATCGCATGATGATTATCTTGTTGATCGAGAAAAGAACCTGTTTTTTGTCCATTGATAATGTCAACATCCATCCATAATTCGTTTTCTAGGATACGAACTTTGTCGGGAACTTCTCCATAGATGACACCTTTGAACGGTTCCAAACCTTCCTTTTTTCGTACAGAAACATCACTTCGTTCGTAAATGCCTTTGGGGTGAAATAGTTTGACTAAGATATCAATAAACATCGACTTTCTTAAATCGATGCCAAGTGATAACACTTGAATGGATAAGTAATCGTCATATTTATCGACAATCAATCCAGGGATTCCATCAGCTTCTCCAAAAAGCACACGATAGCTATTCTTGTAACCCAAATCAAGACGCGTTTGATTTGAACGATAAATCATACGCTCAAAAAAGGATTCATCGATCGTTTCATGCTCATCACGGGACAAGATTCTAACAAAAATCTTCGATGATGTATTAAGAAATCCCTTTCCAAGAAACTGCTGTTTTGAACTAAAAACATAAGCAATTTCTCCACTTTTAATCGGACCTTCTATGCGATCAATCTCGTTATTGTAAACCCAAGGATGTCCTTGTTGAATACGTATTTCTTCCTTCGGTTTTAGGGTAATCATACAAACGTTCATCTCATCAACTCCATAACTCATTATAGCAAATCCGCACAAAAAAAGCACAGACTAATCTGTGCTCTTTGGATTGTTTTTCCGATAGTGTTCAATAACAAAATCAGCAAAGCTGATATTAAAGTCTCGATTGATCATCTGCGTAAATTTTTCAATCTTCTTTTGATTATCATCGATATGTAAGGCCACAAAGCA
>CALKAH010000225.1 GCA_937983315.1 uncultured Acholeplasmataceae bacterium
GATCGTATTCGGTGACTGGAGTTCAGACGTGTGCTCTTCCGATCTTATCTTATCATGATCAGGGAATAACCTATCAATTAACATTCTTTATTGATAATCTTGGTGTTATGATCATTGAACACTATACTCATATCACCATCAATACTGAAAAACTAAAAGCCACAGAAGAAGAAACATATCAAATGATTCAAAGTGAAATCGTTTGGGGAACCAATCTTTTATTATGGGCTGAACGTATCGGATTCATACTCATGGTTTCAATAACGGGTATCGGTGGTGGAGTTCTTCTTGGTCTTTATGTCATGCCGATGGAGTTTGCGATTCTATTTGCCAATCTTTTTATCATTCCCATCGTGCTCATTGTCTATCCAAAACGATATAATCATTATCCAAGTTACAGCTATTGGATGAATAAACACATCATCGGATATGCGAAAGGTAAAAAAGTCATGGTCATTCCTTTTGAAAAAGTAGAAAGTATGTCTTTTGATGAGAAAAGACTCTATCTCAACTTGAAAGAACAAGATGAACAAGGCGATCCACTGATTGTCTATATTCCACGCGATCAATATTTGATTGATCGATTAAGCGAGCATATGAAACGCTATGAGATTGATATTACCTTGATAAAGTTATAGGAGAACACATATGAAAACTTATTGCTATATGTTAACACTTGATCCAAGACTCTATGAAGATAACGCATGGACAGAAGAAGATCATCAAGCCGTTGAACGTCATTTTTTAAGACTAAAAAAAGACTTTGAAGCAGGAAAGCTGATGCATGTTGGTCGCACCGATGATCCTACTCATGGAGGCTTTGGATTGGTCATTTTCAAAGCTATGGATGATGAAGATGCTAATCGTTATATGAAAGAAGACCCCGCGATCATCGGTAAACAGATGAAAGGGAGTTGTTTTCTGTATCGGCCTGTTTTTCATCAGAAATAATACAATAAATCTAAATCTTTAATTTTTCACACATCACGATTTAAAATCAATCTTCATTGTTTCAATCCTTGAAAAAGTGTGTTACAATCATCAGTACACAAGAGATAAAAAGAGGTATCTTATGTTTCACAAATGGTTTATTCGCATGTTTATCTTAGCTATTCTTCTCGTGCTTGTGGCATGTCAAGAATCAGTTTCCTTTAAGGTATCATTTGATAGTCAAGGTGGATCAAATCTATCACCCATCACTTATGTTCAAGGTGAAGATTTTAATCTCCCTCATGATCCAACGCGAACAGGTTATTCATTTGATGGATGGTATTTTGATGATCTTTTTGAACAACCCCTCACATCAACATCATGGATTGATTTAGAGATCACATCGGATGTGACGCTTTATGCGAAATGGAATATTGTTACATACACCATCACCTATATGCTCGATGGTGGAACCAACAATTCTACCAATCCATCATCCTATACTGTTGTTGATGCTAAGACATTTGAGGAACCCACCAAAGTTGGATACATCTTTGATGGATGGTTTAGTGATCAAGCATTCACAACATCAAAACCATCACTTGTATTAGGTTCAACTGGAAATATCATTCTTTATGCAAAATGGATTCAACAAGAATACATGGTCACATGGAAAAACCATGATGGAACAATCCTTGAAGTTGATTTAGTTTTACATGGTGATACTCCCGAATATAATGGTGCAACTCCAACTCGTCCAGACAGTGAAACAGAAACCTACACCTTTAAAGGATGGGAACCCAGTGTTTTAGAAGCAACCACCGATGTCATCTATACAGCAACCTTTGATGCTATTCCACTCAATCTTAAAAATCCTTTTGATCCAACGGAACTAAATGAGATCTTTGGATTTGATATTTATGATTTAATGCCATCCTTTACGACATCGGATGTACTTTTACTCGATTACAGTGAAACGGACTTTTATGAAGTCTATCTGGATATCTTTGATTGGAGTGAAGCAGATGCCGATGCATATATCGCATGGCTTGATGAGATGCTCACATGGGATGATGTTGAAGAATCATGGGTGTTAGGTAATTATTTTATCTACATTTATGCAGATGATCAAACCTATCCAGGTAAGATTGTCTATGGTATAGGCATTTATGGAGATAAGACCTCAGAAGAAGATCCCAAGACACCTTTTGATTTTACAGAACTGAATGATTTATTTGGATTTGATATTTATCATTTGATACCTACGATCACCTCAGATGATGC
>CALKAH010000226.1 GCA_937983315.1 uncultured Acholeplasmataceae bacterium
TATTGACCGCCTTTAGAATGTAATTTACACGTGCTTCGATATCTTCAGGACTTGTGATACCCGCCATCTTTAAAACCAACGCGACATTATCATAAACCGAAAGGTGGGGGAGTAAGTTATAGTTTTGGAAAATATAACCAATCGATTCATTTCGAATCTTATCCCAAACCGCTGACTTATATCCTTCAATCACCTGTTCATCAAATTGAATCGTTCCCTGTTGAACAGAATCAAGACCACCAATGACGTTAAGTAATGTTGTTTTACCAGAACCTGAAGCGCCTAATAAAACAACAAGGCCACGATCAGGAAACGAGATGGACATATCATTTAATACATGAATTTCATTCTTCTTATGACGAAAGAAATATTTGTGTAGACCACGTACTGTAATCATAATTAATCCTCCTTCGCCGTGACGATTGACTCAATAACGGTCTGTTTAAAGACACGCTTATTGAAACGCAAACCTAACCAAGCACCAAACAAGAGGAAAATGACAACTAAGAAGATATAATCGGTCACTTCCATATACTGAATGTTTTGGTAAATGGAAGGAATGTTACGACCTAATAATTGAAGGGAAACAAGCATGATCACTGCGGCAATCAAAGCAATCGTCATTTGTTCGATCACCACAAGTTTTGCAAGTGTTGATTGGTTAGTCCCAATCGATCTAAAAATGGCAAAATCTTTTTTCCTACTCTTCATGATGTTTTTAGAAACGGCATGAACGATGGAATACAGGAGTAATCCCATCAAAATGAGAAGGACACCCGTAAATAAGCCGATTATAAAGACCAGTGCACCAGAACTAGGATCAGGAATATTCGCTGGATAAATCGCACGATAGGTATCAAGATCAATGTTATTAACCGTTTTCACACCATTATTTCTACCTAACACAGAAAGTGATACAACCGCGCGATTTTGAATCTTATAGGTATATTCGTATGTCGTTAGTAAGAAGTCTCTTATTTCAACATAAAGGTCTTCAGATAAATAGCCACTCCATTCGAGTGTATCATCATACTCAACGGTCACATTTTCTAATTGAAGGAATATTTCTTCACTTTCATAGTTGGTTTGATCATAAAACCATCCTGATAACGTGACGAATTGTGGGGTTGCACTCGGTGCATCCCCAGGGATCACAATTTTTCTTCCTGTGACGGATGGATTATATTGAAGCCAATTTTGATTGCTTCCATCAATATATGTAAAACCACTATTGGCCATCTGAATCAAGTAATCACGATTATTGTTATTGATAGTATAGCGATCGACATTCGTATCATTTAAAAATTCTTCTGAGAAATAGATAATATTTCGTCGTGATTTATCAAGCCCAACGACCGTAAATGTACCGATAAAATCATCTTCTGCGGGATTTGAATACCATTGACTTGTTCCAATTTTCACTTCATCTCCGATTTCATAGGTGATCCAGTCATGTCCAATGACGATCTCATATTTACCGGTTGGTAAATCACCTTCGACATCACGAGGTTTCAACATTTTAGCTGTATCGGTTCCATCGACAGCATCATTTGCCCAATATTCAGTCCCATAATAATTTTCGGTATTAAACATATATAAGGGTGTTGAATTGTAAAAGGCTAATCCATTAGATCGGAAGAGCACACGTCTGAACTCCAGTCACCGAATACGATCT
>CALKAH010000227.1 GCA_937983315.1 uncultured Acholeplasmataceae bacterium
GATCGTATTCGGTGACTGGAGTTCAGACGTGTGCTCTTCCGATCTGCGGATGAAGTTTATAGGTTTCACCTGCTCGATTCAAGATATCTAAAATGATTTTTTGTAAACCACGAACCGTTAAAGGGGTTCCCTTGTAATTAATAAAGACATGGTCTGTCTGAATCATGTTTCCTTTAGAAAGCAAGATGGGTCTCGTGTATGTTAAATAATGTCTTAAATCATCAATTAAGTGGTGGTGAAGGGGAACATAACGATCTTTTGATCCTTTTCCATGGATCAAGATTTGTTCACGATCCAGTTGGATATCTCTGATCGTCATGTCAACTAACTCACTTGCCCGAAGTCCGCAACTAAACAGTAGATCAAGTAAAACATAGTTGCGAAATCCTCTGGGTTTCATGCGATCAATTGACTTAAAGAGATGATCAATTTCCTCATCTTGAATGATTTGAGGAAGTTTTTTAGGGACTTTAGGTGCTTCAAGGGTTTCAAAAATATTGATGTCCATCACTTTTTCTTGAACAAGATATGCATAAAACATGCGAAGTGCTGATATCTTTCGTGCAATTGATTTACGAGCATACTTTTCTTGGTCCAAATAACTAAGATAATGACGTCCTAAACGTTCTCTTCTAACATCAAGGAGTCCTTCTGCAAGTTCTTCTCGTTGGATAAACGCATCAAAATCCTTCACATCGCGAAGGTAACTTTTGACAGTGTTAGGCGCATAATTCCGTTCGACTGAAAGATAGAGTTGAAAGGATTCAATAGGATTATTCATACGACCTCAACATGTTTTTTTAATGCTTCAAGTGCTCGTTCTGCATAATAGGCTTTTCGTGACTTTTTCTTATGTGAATGCGAAAGTGGTGGAACAAGTCCCCAGTTCGCGTTCATCGGAACAAAGGATGAATTAGGTGTTGAAATATAGTTAGCCATCGCACCAATCATGGTTTCAACAGGAAAAGGTGTCAAAGGTTGATGTTGGATGTATTTTGACATGTGAATGGCTGCATTTAAACCGGATGCAGCACTTTCAACGTAACCTTCAACACCACTGATTTGACCTGCAAAAAAGAGATTGGGATAGTCTTTGGTTTGATAGGTTGCATGAAGTAGTTTGGGTGATTCTAAATAGGTGTTACGGTGCATCACTCCATAACGTAAAATCTCTGCGTTTTCAAGCCCAGGAATCATACGAATGACTCGCTTTTGTTCATCCCAAGTCAGATGCGTTTGAAAACCTACGATGTTATACATCGTTTTAGCAGCATCATCCTGACGAAGTTGAACGACGGCGTAGGGTCTCTTTTTTCCTTCCTGTCCTAGTCCTACAGGTTTCATGGGACCATATAGTAGCGTTTCTTTTCCCCGCTCTGCCATTTCTTCAAAAGGCATGCACCCTTCAAATACATTATGTTCAAAACCTTTGATTTCAACTTTCTTTGCCGAAATCACAGCGTCATAAAAGGCATTGTACTCATCTTCTGTCATCGGGCAATTGATATAGGCCGCTTCACCTTTATCGTAGCGACTCTTTAAGTATGCAATCTCCATATTGATCGTTTTTGCATCAATAATCGGTGCAATCGCATCGAAAAAATGAAGATGATCAAGATGAAAAAGCTCTTGGATATGTTTTGATAATGCATCTGAAGCGAGTGGACCTGCGCAGACGATGGTTGGTTGATTGAGATCAATTTCAGTCAATTCTTGATGGATTACTTCAATATTGGGATGATTCTTGATATGTTCTTCAATATAATGAGAAAACAAATCACGATCAACGGCTAGACTTGATCCTGCAGGTACTGATGCATATTCAGCTGCTCTAATAATCAGTGAACCCAGCATTCTCATTTCTTCTTTGAGTAGACCTACCGCAACTTCAACATCATTGGAACGAAGTGAATTTGAACAAACGAGTTCAGCAAAATGACCCGTTTGATGAGCTGGGGTCATGGTATGGGGACGCATTTCATACAGTTTGACGTTGATGCCTTGTTCTGCGAGATAATAGGCTGCTTCTGAACCTGCAAGTCCCGCACCGATAATATAAACCATGTTATCACCAGTTTTATGATATCATAAAAAACCCTTTGGACCAAAAAAGAAAAAGCGTAATGATTACGCTTTAATTTCTTCTTTCACGAAGGTATATCGCTCAAAAAATGGGATGAGTTTCTTATGAATATCTTTGACAATGACGAAGATGATGATTGCATTGAAAGGAATAAGGACAAGACGTAAGACAAACCATGCTAATGTTACTTCTCTTGGCCAATAGAAAAGCATGGCTAACGTGTTGGATATATTCGCAACCGCATAACTTAAGAGAATCACCCATGCTAAGTTGAATACGCTAAATCGTTTGTTTAAGATAAGGCCTGGAATGACACCCCACATGATGGGTGCAACTACGAAGAATGGAAGGTAATCGCCACCTAAAATGAGCATACCAATCGCATCACCAATAAATCCCATGATTCCACCGTAAACGGGACCCAAAACGATACCACCAATGATAATGGGAATTGCATAGAAGGGTAATCCGAAATTAGGTAGGTTAAGGATCACTTTAAAGAACACATCGATCACAATACTGACTGCAGTCAGTGATGCCCCTAAAACGAGTTTTTGAAGCTGAACATTATTTTTCATCAAAAAAGACCTCCTTGTTGAGGTCCACCATAATCGCTTACAGCGGACGCACTAGAAAACCGCCACGTTTGTGTTCGTTCTAACCCAACATCCCATGATTAGACACTTAACGCTTTCTAGTTACTCTGTAATCCCATGATACCAAAAAGCATCACAAAATGCACGTATAAAAGTTTCGTCCTTTATGAAAGTTTCCAATCAATCGGTGTCATCTGATGTTGAATGAGAAATTGATTGGTCTTCGAAAAAGGTTTTGATCCAAAAAAACCACGATGTGCGGATAGCGGAGATGGATGGGGTGCTTTTAAGATCAGATGACGGGATGCATCGATGTGAAAGATGAACTGTTGTGCATGTGCACCCCATAAAATGAAGACCACGGGTGTTGTCTTTTCATTGATTTTTTTAACAACTTCAAGTGTGAAAAGTTCCCAACCTTGACGCTGATGACTCATCGGCTGATGCGCGATGACTGTGAGTACGGTATTGAGTAATAGGACACCTTGTTTTGCCCATGATGAAAGATTACCTGTTGATGGATATGAAATATTTAAATCATCACATAGTTCTTGGTAAATGTTTTTCAATGAAGGTGGATATTCTCCCTGTTCAACTGAAAAAGATAGACCATGTGCCTGACCGATATTATGATAGGGATCTTGTCCAATAATGACCACTTTTACTTCATCATAAGGTGTCAACTTAAAACACGCCATACGTTTCTCTTTGGGAGGAAGGATGCGATGTTTCGTATCTTCTTCCTTAAGAAAATGGACGAGTTTTTGAAAATAGGGTTTTTGAAGTTCACTTTGTATCAGATCATCCCAGGTCATTGGTCTTTACCTTCGACTTTTTGATGTATTTAATTAAAATGATCATGATGGTGACATTTAAAATGATTAATCCTAAAAAGATAGGATTACGAACGATGATCATCGAAAATGTGATGATGGATCCGACAAATGGAATTGTTAAACTCACCTTGCCAATTACATCATCTATTGTGAGATCAACTGGATGACCATCAACATCTCGCCATACATCAAAATCACCATTGTTGTGGTACTTGTTGTAGTCTTTGGTTTTAAGTATGGTCATACCATCTTCTTGGATGATGTCTGCTAAGTAGTGAGTCACGGTATTCTTTTGATAGATGGTTTGCCCTTGATCATCTTCATAGATGGTCGGTAAATAGGTATAAAAGGTGATGATTTGACCGACTTCTAAATCTTCTTCATTGATTTTGGTAACAATCACTAAATCATGGACATTGATTTCGGGTTCCATAGATGGTGAAACCACGACATAACCTTTAAAACCTAGAATATCAATGGTCTTCGTAGGGAAAAAGAGTTCCATTACAACAAAAACAAAAAGAAATGATGCTAAGGTATAAAAGATGATATTTCCGATTGTTTTCCACGTTTGATGTGTCATACTTCACCTAATAAAAGAACCTTTTTCATCGAAAAGGTTCACTTTTTTGCTTTCTTTTGAGGATCCCGAATGGTGTAATAATAAACCACGGTTAAGATAATAGCCTCAATCATGAGAAGTGATAGAAATCCTCGAGGTGTGGTGGCTACATAATAAATCGAGATGATGGGATTGGAATGACGATCGAAGGTTGCGATGACTTCATCATCTTCATATGTATTTTGGATAAAATATCCAAATGTTGTATCGATGGTCCGATTGATTGCATCAATACCAACGACTTCTTCAACCCAATAAAGATCAGTTCCAAACTTACCATAGATGATGATACGATCACCAAGTTTGATATCTTCAAAATTGAATTTGCGAGCATGAATCACTTCAGCTTGAAGCTCTTGATCCAATTCCTGATCATTAGGAATCGCAAGCATCATGGTTCTACCCAGAAGATCAACAGCGCGATTGGGAACAACCATAGGAATGAGTACATAAATCGTATGAAGAATGAGTAAACCTAAAACAATCCAATATGTTGTTTTCGTTACTTTTTTAATTTTTTCTTTGGTGATACGTTTTTGTTGAACCTGAACAACAGAGGGATCTGTGTGCTTTTGGTTTTCAAGAAATCGTAGCAGTTCTTCTGTTGTAAGAAAATCTTTCAATGTATCACGTCCTAAGCGTCAGGCGATTTTTGTTCCTTTTCCTTTTTACCTGACTTGACGATGTAGACAATTGCACCAATCACAATCACATTGACAGCAATAGCTGCAATTCCAAAGGGGCTTTTAACAAAGTTAATAAAGACACCTAATTGGGGAATACGGAATCCATAAACACCAATGACATCTGCACTACGAAGAATCCATGTATCCGGAACGTTGCTGCCATAGCGATTGGTTCGGATGATGTAATCATCACCATCTTCTGTGATGGAATATATATAGTGTGTCACAATTTCCTTGGAACCATTATAGTCAATATCTGCTCTAAAGGTGATGATGTCGCCAACTTCAAGTTTATCAACATTTGGGTTTGTTACAACAATCATATCATCGACATTCAAAACAGGCTCCATGCTTTCTGTAATGACAACATAGGGCTTGAATTGAAAGACTTTAATCGTCATGTTCGGTAAAAAGAGTTCAAGCAAAATATAGAGGATCAATAAACCTGCGAAGATAAAGAAGGCGATTGTCCCGGTTAGTCCTAAAACTTTTTTGGTTTGAGCATTCACGATATCATTCCCCTTAGGTATTGTATTATATCGAGGAAATTATATCATAAAAACATGATTTTGTGTATATTCATGCGAAATATATTAACTATTGCTATAAAGTGTCCAATAGGATTCAGATCCTGCTTCACCTGGTGTGATATTGGTCACGGTTTGGAGTGCACGATATGCAACATTTTGATAAATGGCGATATCATCAATATCGTAGGTGTTATAAGATTGATAGTACAATGTTCCTACACGGTTCCATGCATCATCGATACTTCCTGGTGTTACAAAGTTATTGGCATTGGTTGCGTTCACCACGCGATATGCGAAATCTTGGTAGAAGACATAATCTCCATTCTGATAGACATTAAAGCCGTGCCATTCAGAGTCATTGACTAAATTCCAAGCGTTATGAATCGTACCTGGTTCGTATGCATTTGCGTTGTTTACATTGACAACTCGATAAATGTCGCCATTATGGAAAACATGATTGTTGTGGGCATAAGTATTATAGGGTTGATAAGTATCAACATCCACTCGGTTCCACGCATTATACGATGTTCCAGGTTCATTTGCGTTCGCATTGGTCACATTGATGACTTTATAGATTCCACCATTATGAATCACGTGATCGGTTGCTACATATACATTGAACCAGCGCCAATCAGGAGTATTGATTTGATTCCATGCATTATAGGCTGTACCAGGGATGTTTGCTTTAGCACGCGCTGCATTGACTGCACGATAAACTTGACTTCCATACTGTATAACATCTCCAACTTTGTAGTTGGTTGATGCACTGTAAGTGGGTAAGGTGATCGCTTGCCATGAGTTGTGAGACCCTGGGATATTACCTTGCGTATACCATTTTGCGCGATAATAATTACCATTGTATAAGACAATTTCGTCTTTTTGATAAGCGACAAATGAACTCCATGCAAGTGATCCTTTTATTCGCCATGATGCATTGGTTCCAGGCGTTACATTGAGTCCATAGCCTAATGCAGCATAATAGAGAATACCATTATAGGTCACATGATCGTTTTGAGCATACGTGATGTATGGATTCCATTCAGTTGTTCCAAATTGTCTCCAATGAAGAGATGTTCCTGGTTCATTGGTATTCAAACTGTAGTTGACAGCAGCTTGCCAAATCTTATTATTGTGAAGAACATAATCTCCTTGAACATAAGATTGACCGGATGACCATGCGATGGAATGCATATCAAACCATCCTTGACCATTTGTTCCCGGTTCATTACTATTTGCTATGCCTGCGTTGATGACACGATAAAAAGAATTGTTATGTAGAACAACATCATCCGTGTAGTAAGTATTGGTTGATACATAAAGATGCGTGATCTCATTGAATGGGCCATATGGTGCTGATGAGGGTGGGGGTGCTGATGCATATCCACCACCAATGATTTGATAGATTTGACCTTCCCACCAGACATAATCACCGATTGAGTAAGTAGCACCTAATTCATATTCAGGGATTCCTTCAGGTGAACCAGTCTCTAATCCCCATTCACCAATGTAAATGAGTTCTACAGGATGCATGACATGGCCGCTTAACTCAGATGCGAAAAACGCATAGGTTGATGCGATAAAAAAGGATGATAACATGACCAAAAAGACAAGTATTGCTACTTTCAATTTATAAAATAAATTGCTCATATTTTCATCCCTCCTTTTCATTCACGAAAGGCGGCTAAGTTAGCCGCCGTTATGGTGTTTTATTAATCCTATCTCTTATGCTGCTGGAGTTGTTGCTGCTGCTGCAGTGAATGAGAATGTCAATGTTAAATCTTTGTTAGCAAGTAAATTGTATTGAGCAACGTCTGCTGGTTCATCAATTGTAATGGTAACAACGACTGAAACTGCGGAACCATCAGAGATAATGGTGTATTCATTATTACCAACACCTGTACCATTAAATGCCGCATTAACTAAAGCAAGAACTGCAGCATCATTAGCAGGAGTACCATTTGAAGCACCTGTTAATGTAACTGTTAATGTGCTTGATAAACCACTTGCATCAAGACCTGTAGAATCCCAATCAACGCTGAATGTTAATGTTAATGATTCGACTTTACCAGCACCACCAAAACCAGATGGAACTAATTCATTTGCACCTTGGCTGTTAACTGCTGCTGCAACATTGACAGTCGAAGTAACTGTTTCACCGGTACCAATCGAAATTGAACCTGTTTTTGTTTCGCTATCAGTTGCAATACCAGCTGCCCAGAATGCATATGTGAATCCCGATGTGATCACTGCTAATAAAACTAATAAACTAATGACTAAACCTCTTTTTTTCATAATCTTTCTCCTTATTTTTCCTTTTTAAATTTTATTTTTTTAATTTCCTAAATCCGTATTTTCACGTGGAGTTACACTGAAGTTGATTTTAAAGCTAATGGTTTCTCCCTTAATGAAGTTATAAGCTTCTTCGGAGTTTTCCACATTCACTAAGCCGGGATCAAGTCCCCTTTCGAATGCTTCTGCCTCATCAATTGGCTCAAGCAATCTAACTCTTACAGTCACTGTGACAACACTGTTGAACAGTTCATATTCGAACGCATTTAATTCAGGTCCAACTTGTACTTCAACTAAATGACTGTATTCATCTGTTTCTCCAATCTTAACGTCAATAGCTTCGACAACTAGGTTCATGGTCTGTACTAATGTCTTATCGATACTGACTTCGTACTCGAACACGACCTCATCGACTTCACCTTCGAAGTACACATACCCAGTGGGTACGAGTCTTCCAGGGAATTGATCTGAAACTTCTTGAACGATTAAGTTTGCATCTTCGCCATCAAATCTGATAACGACGTTCCCGACTCTCGATACGTCTTGCCAGTATGCAAATGCGGCAGTTGACGTGAAACCGAGTGCGATGAGTAACATGATGATAATCACGACCGGAACAATCTTTTTACCAGTGTTCAAGGATCTCCTCTCCCTTCGGTAAAACATAAAAGTCAGCATGGATTCCACGCTGACTTGGTCTTTTTTCATAAAAAATCCCAGTTGTCTGCGTAGAAATCTTTGTCTATTGTATTAGACGATTTCAAATGACAACTGGCTACCCGCGAAGGGCCCTATAGCTTTGCGTCACCAAGTTTCCCTGGTTTTGCCTTTAACATGTTGAAAATGCTTGAAAACTGTTCGCACAATTTTCTATTTACATTATACCTTCGCATCATAGTATTGTCAACAAGTATGTTGCATTATTCTTCAAAATTGCTTCTTTTTTTACTTAATCCTTACATTACAACAAAAAAACGCGAAAATATCTTAACTTTCGCGTTTTATTAGGTGAATTTTTATTACTTAATAAGGCTTGCGAGCTTACCAACGGTTCTAATCAATTGTGCAGTATAACTCATTTCATTGTCATACCAAGCCATGACTTTAACCAATTGACGATCGCCATAGTTCACGATTTGAGTGGTGTTAGCATCATAAACTGAACCATATTTAGTACCGATTACATCAGAGGATACGATGGGATCTGCACAATATGCTAAGGTTTCATTCGCTGCTTTTTTGAATGCTGCATCGATTTCTTCGAGTGTTGTATGCTTCTTCACTTCAACAGTCAAGTCAACAACAGAACCAGTAATGGTTGGAACACGTAATGCTGTACCATCGAGTTTACCTTTTAATTGTGGTAAGACTAAACCGATTGCTTTTGCTGCACCTGTTGAAGATGGGATAATGCTTGCTGCTGCAGCACGTCCTCTTCTTGAAAGGATACCTTTCTTATGAGGTTGGTCCATGAGTGATTGGTCATTGGTGTAGGCATGAACGGTTGTCATCATACCACCAACAATACCGAAATTGTCATCAAGAACTTTAGCGATAGGAGCTAAACAGTTTGTTGTACATGATGCACCAGAAAGAATATTTTCTGTAACATCTAAGGTGTTGTCGTTAACGTTATAAACGATAGTCTTCACATTGCCGGTAGCTGGAGCAGAAATAACAACTTTCTTTGCACCTGCTTCTAAATGCCAACCAGCTTTAACTTCATCCGTAAATAAACCTGTGCACTCTAAGACAACATCAACATTGAGTTTACCCCAAGGTAATGCTTTTGGATCTTTTTCTGCGAAAATGGGAATCACTTTACCGTCGACGATAAGGTTTGAACCTTCAAAAGAAACGCTGTCGAGTTTAAATGTTCCTTGTGCTGTATCATACTTTGTAAGGTAAGCCAATGTTTCTGCATCGGTTAAGTCATTGATCCCTACAACGTTGAATCTTGGATCGTCAGCAGATCGGAAGAGCGTCGTGTAGGGAAAGAGTGTAGATCACGGTGGGCGCC
>CALKAH010000228.1 GCA_937983315.1 uncultured Acholeplasmataceae bacterium
CTGGTAACAATTGAATACCAAGTGTGATCATCATCATAATGACAATCCAAACAAATTCCTTTTTATAGGGTTTTGCGTAAGAGAGTAAGCGTCTGATCACCTCTTTATCACTGCGCTCACGGGTGTTATCCTTAAAGTCCTTCATGGATGGCACCTCCTTGCACAAGATTTTCGAGTGTTTGACGTTTCACCATATCTTGATAGAGTGGTGAGGTCTTTAACAAGTCTTTATGGCTACCGATGGCAACCACGCGTCCTTGATCAAGTAAAATAATTTTATCCATACGTTTCACCGTTGAGATACGGTGCGCAATAAAAATCGTTGTTCGACCTTTACGGATGCGATGTAGGTTCTTAATAATCGCTTCTTCAGTCTTTGTATCGACAGCAGAAACAGAATCGTCAAGAATAAGAATTTCAGGATTTTTAGCAAGTGCACGTGCAATCGAGATGCGTTGTTTTTGTCCACCAGAAACGGTGACTCCACGTTCACCCAGCATCGTTTCAAATCCATCTTTAAATTCGGTGATATTATCATACACATCGGCAAGTTTCGCAGATTCAATGACATCTTTCTCTTCAGGATGGTCAAGAGCAAATCCAATGTTATTGACAATCGTATCTGAGAATAAGAAATTGTCTTGAGGGACATAGCCCATCGTGTTTCTCACCGATTTAATCGATAATTTCATGATGTCATGATTATCTAAATAGATCATACCCGGTTCGAGATTATACGTTCTAAGGAACAAATCAACAAGGCTTGATTTCCCACTACCGGTCCGACCTAAGATACCTACCATTTCACCAGCTTTAATCTCAAACGAAACATCGTTTAATACAGGCGAATCTCCATCAGGATATTTGAATGTTAAATGATCGACTTTGAGAGAGCCTTTTAAATCAGGGATTTCGAGTGCGCCTTCTTCATCATGAATTTCAACAGGTTGATTTAAGAACTTTTCAATACGTTCAGCAGATGCCTTAGCTTGGCTTTGGATATTGATGAACTGTGAAAGTGCCATGGTTGGCCAAATCAAGGTAAAGAAATATCCTAAATATTCGGTGAGTTGACCTGATGTTAAGCCAGCTTCCGCATGATTGATGACTAAAAGTGATCCTAAAATAATGATGACCAAAATCACAAGATTGAGTGCAGCACCAATCGCAATATTAATGATAATAATGTATTTCATAAACTTGATGTTTTTATCGTATAAATCAAGGTTTCTCGTTTGAAATAACATCGCTTCTTTGAGTTCACGAACGAACGCTTTAATGACTGTAATCCCTGAGAAATTTTCTTGGGTGAAATCCGATAGTTTTTCAACCGATTCTTGGCGAGATTTGAAGTGTTTCGTGATGGTTTTGCGGATGAAAACCAAAGCAACCGTTAAAAATGCCATCGGAATTGCTGCGTAAATCGTTAGTTTTAGATTCAGAGCAGCCATACGATAAAGCGCAAAACCACCGAGCATTAAACCATCAATCAACATCAAAATACCGGGTCCAAAGGACATACGTACCGCTTCTAAGTCGTTGATGAAATAGGTCATCAGTCCACCAACTTTTTCCTGACTGTAGAAACTTTGTGAGAGTTTGGTCGCATGACCGAACATCACATTACGCAGTTCAAATTCAATTCGTCTTGATGCTCCAAAGATGGTATAACGCCACAAGAAACGCCCTATCGTAATCGATAAGGCTAATATCGCAATTTGAATGATATTTTGTTCAATCTGATCAGCAGATGGTGATGCTGATTTTAAATGGTCAATAATACTTCCAACGAGTTTGGGTATGTCAAGTTGGATCCAGTCAACAGCAATCAGTACAGCGATTCCAACAATGAAATATAAACCGTACGTGATATAATACTTCCTAAAGTTTTTACTAAGTAGCATAATCTTGATCTCCACGGGTGATCTTCACCCAAACATGACCAAAGGACGCCAATGGCGCCCTAAGGAACGAGCTAAATGTCAGACATTCCTATTCAACGACGATACGAACAACATCTCCATCTGCAGATTCGACGTTAACGATTTCACCCATGACGCCTGAATTGATCATTTGCAATAATGAATCAATATCAATATCAGCATCTTGTAAATTCATGTTGAGTTTTCCAGTTTTTAAAAGTTTTGCAAATTCGACTGGGATTTGAATTTTGACAACGTCACCATCATTGGAATCGACAAAAATCTTTAACATTCTAAATGGAGGCTTTTTTTCTCCAAAGAAAGGAACAGCGGGTGCTTCTGGGAAGCTTGATCCGATTTCGAGTGCATTGAGTAATTTTTCAGCTTCATCAGCTTTAATAATACCTTTAGCGAGTAAATCGAGAATCTTCATTCTTTCTTCTTTTAATTGATCTTTTGACATGATATTTCACCTCTTCTTGGTTATTTCTTCTTGAGGAGTTCAAGTGCATCACTCACACTGAGCTCTCCTTTTTCAATCTTTTCTAAGATGGATGATTTCAATTGCTTATTAGGTGATGGTTCTTCCTTTTCAGCTGTCTTTTGGAAAACATCGTCATCTTCAGTTACAGAATATCCTAAACCTACGATCACTTCATCAAGCATCTTTTTTACGGTAGGATAACTGATGTTCAATTCTTTTTCAATCGCTTTGATGTTTCCGCGATTTTTGATGAAGATTTCGATGAAGTATAGTTTTTCGGTTTCAAGGTAGTTGAACTTTGATAATGTAAA
>CALKAH010000229.1 GCA_937983315.1 uncultured Acholeplasmataceae bacterium
GATCGTATTCGGTGACTGGAGTTCAGACGTGTGCTCTTCCGATCTAACAAGAACACGTGTTTCTGTCACATTCGGAAAACGCGACGATTGTCTATTTTCTGCTTCTCTTAATTGACTGATACGATACGTGAAGACCAATGTGAATGCCATCATCACAATCGTTTGCATGAGGACAAGAAAAACAAGACGCTTTGGTGCAGAGAAGAGACTTCTTAATGTAAATCGAAGTAACGTGAAAGGAGACATACCCCGATGACCAGGAAGGACACCTTTTTCGATGATGTCTGCTTTTTTTAATGTTTTATCTTCAACAACTTCACCATCATGCATTTTGATCTTACGTGTTGCATATTCTTCAACTTGTTCAAAATCATGCGTCACAACGATGACAAGTTTATCATGACTGATCTCGTGA
Organism: uncultured Acholeplasmataceae bacterium; assembly: GCA_937983315.1. Classification (GTDB taxonomy): domain Bacteria; phylum Bacillota_I; class Bacilli_A; order Acholeplasmatales; family Acholeplasmataceae; genus Peloplasma. The sequence continues at coordinate 416 of CALKAH010000229.1, forward strand.
AGCAGTTTTAATACCTGTGCTCCCGATGTGCTATCAAGGTTACCCGTAGGTTCATCTGCGACAATAATCGGGCAATCTTTTGCAAGGGCTCGGGCAATAACTGCACGTTGTTTTTGTCCACCTGATAATTTGGATGCCTTATGGTTTTTATGGCTTAATAAACCCACTTTTTCAATCAATTCAAGGGCGCGTTGTCTTCGCTGTTTCGCAGGATATCCTTGAACTTCAAGAGCGAGCAATACATTTTGATAGACGGTAAATGAATCGATGATATTATAGTTTTGAAAAACAAAACCGATGTTTGATCCACGATAGCGTTCCCAGTCAGCAATCGTAAAATGGGAGGTCTCTTCTCCATTGATATAGAGTTCTCCTTCTTCATAACCATCAAGACCACTGATCACATTCAGTAAGGTTGATTTACCAGAACCAGATTCCCCTGTAACAGCAACAAATTCACCAAGATTAAATTCAAGGTTAATGCGCTTCATCCCTACCGAGACGGTTTCCGCTGATTTATAAAATTTCGATACACTTTCAAGTTTGATCATGCTCATGATTGTTTCTCCTTTTGAAGGATATGGATAAGCTCAATAGGGTGCTGAATAATATAATGTGCCTGGTGTTTTCGAAGTAATGCTTCATCACGAAATCCCCAAGTAACGCCCACAGATTTGACATTCGCGTTTTTTGCTGTGTCAATATCGACTTCTGAATCACCGACAAATATAGCCTCATCAGGTCCAATATGGAGCTGATTTAATGCTTTATACACCATATCTGGTGCTGGCTTAATCGGTATTCCTTTAACTTCACCGATTGAAACATCAAAAAGATTCATAAACACATCCTGGTTTAAACCTTTGACAAGATGTTCGAATTTATTGGATACGACACCCAATAAATACCCTTTTTCTTTTAATACCTTTAAAAGATCGATGATGCCTTCATAAGGCTTCGTATAGATGTTACTGTGTGTATCATAATAGGATTGATAAAGATGAAATAAATGATTTTTTTCATCAGATGAATACGTAGATGGAGAGACTCGTTCAATGAGAGTTCTTGCACCATTACCCACTGCTTGTTTGATCTCATCTTTTGTTTTGAGTGAAAGTCCTTGTTGAGTCAGTGCATGATTGACAGCTACCCAAATATCATCTAATGTGTTGAGTACTGTTCCATCCATGTCAAATATGACCGCTTTTATCATCTGCAAATCTCCTTATGTTGTTCTTACTCTAGCATATCATAGATAGGGTGCATCTCATCCTTTGGATGATGCATATCATCTATATTTTATGGGGTACTTTCACCATTTGCTTCGTTTGATGGGAAACTAAACCTAATTGCATGACCAAAATCACAGCAAGCGATAACCATTCATCGTGATCCTCTTCTGGGTATTCATCGATATGATGAGCGAGTAAATCGTAAAAACGATAATGTTCCCCCTTGAGAAGTGGAACGGTTTGTCTGTGATCAGGTGATGTGATGAGTTCACTTCGTAAACCTGATGACTGATAAATATCTATTTGAGGTTCATAAACCGTATCTGGTCGATCAAATCCATATTTAACATAGGACGATTTTGTACCAATAATCTCAAAGCGTGGTTTCGGATCACGGTCGAGAACTTGAGCACCTAGAAAACATGTTAATGTTTCATAATAAAGAACCATTTCAAAATGATCATCGACTTCAGTCCCTTCACGATCATCAAACAAGGTGTTAAATACCAAATTGGGAAGACCAAATAGAGAGATGGCATGATGGACCAAATGAGGTGCTAAATCATAATAAACACCTGCCATATCGACATGATGATTACGCCAATTCGTGCTGATCTCTGGTTCATACCGATCAAAGCGTGAGGTAAATGAGACAATGTTTCCAAAATCCTTGGTTTTTAAGAGTTTACGAATGGTTAAAATATCACCATCATATTGACGGTTATGAAAAACACGCAACAGACGTCGTTGTTTTTTGGCTAAATCGAAAAGCTCTTTAGCCTTCGTGTAACTTTCAACAAATGGTTTTTCACACACCACATGCTTATGATGTAATAATGCTTCTTTTGTATAACTGTAATGGACATCATTGGAGGTTGCTAAAATCACGAGATCGATTTCAGGATCTTCAATGATTGTATGATAATCGGTAACAATTTCAATATCTGGATAATTTTCATGTAAGTCATGTTGATTCTTCTCATTGCGTGTCATCACATACTTAATTTGATAATTTGCATGATGGATCAGTGGGGGTAGATGAAATAATCGCCCTGACATTCCATAACCGA
>CALKAH010000230.1 GCA_937983315.1 uncultured Acholeplasmataceae bacterium
CCTTTATTTGACTATTTCTTTGCTGCAAGTTTGATAATTTCAATAAAGATTTTAACCGCTTTCTCCATTTGATTGATGGATGCAAATTCCATTCTTCCGTGGAATTGGTAACCACCGGTTCCTATATTGGGACATAATAACCCTTCATACGTTAATCTTGCACCATCGGTACCACCACGAATCGCTTTATAAAAAGGAACGACACCAACATTTTCAGTAGCCTTTTTCGCAAGTTCAATGATGTGCATGTGATTCTTAATAATTTCATACATGTTGAAGTATGAATCTTTGATGACTAAGTGAACAGCATCATAACCATATTTTTGGTTCATATAAGATGCAATCGTTTCAAATTCTTTTTTCTGTTCGTTAAATTTCGCCATATCGTGATTGCGGATGATGTAATGCGCATGCGCATGCTCGACTTCGCCTTTTAATCCAGTTAAGTGATTAAAGCCTTCATATCCTTCTGTATACGCGGGATTCTTGAAGGTTGGAAGCATCTGATGAAATTCCATCGCCAGATGCAGCGCATTGATCATCTTGTTTTTAGCTGAACCTGGGTGAATCGACTTACCAATGAAATTGAGATCGGCAGAAGCAGCATTGAAGTTTTCAAACTCAATACCACCCACTTCATCACCATCAGCAGTATAAGCAAAGTCTGCTTTAAACCAGTCGTAATTGAAATGATCTGCACCTTCACCAATTTCTTCATCAGGAGTAAAGCAGATATAGATATCTCCGTGTGGAACTTCAGGATGTGCAACAAAATACTCACAAACTTCCATAATTTCAGCAACACCACACTTATCATCAGCACCTAGTAGCGTATGTCCATCTGTGACGATGATATCATCACCGATGACGCGTGCTAAACTGGGATATTTATCGGGTGCCATCGAAAGTGATTCATTCAGTTTGATTGTTTTTCCATCATATGATTTGATGATTCTGGGGTTAACGTTATGACCTGGAGCATCGGGTGATGTGTCGACATGTGCGACTAAACCTATAGCAGGAGCTCCCTCGATATTTTTATTGATTTTCGCGTAGGTGTAGCCATAATCATCTAAAAAAGCTTCAAGACCTAAATCCTTTAATTCATTTAATAAAATACGGGAAAGATTTTTTTGTTTTTCTGTCGATGGATGGGTATGTGTCTCATGTGAGGATTGGGTATCCACCTTGACATAACGTAAAAAACGTTCGATGAGTCTTTGCATCAGCTTACCTTCTTTCATATGTTAACCCTATTATAACCTAAAAAATGCAAAAAATGAAGTCAAATATTAATAAAGTGAAAGATGAAATTGATTTTTTTAATAAAATGTTGAAAATTACTTGACATTTCAAAAAAACGCAATATAATTAAGGTATCAATTAAAAAAATAAATGAAGGTGAGTGAAAAATGTCAAAAGATGAAGTTTTAACTCAACTGAATCGAAAAGAGATCTCCTCAAGACAAGCATATCGGATGCTCTACAAACCGGTTAAAGAGCGAAAACCGAGACGCGCGTCATTTGTTAAATTGAGTATTCATGTTCCTGAATCAGCAGGAGTCAATATATTCCTCAAGATCCTTTTCCTCTTACCGATTCCCATTTTCTTGATCAAATGGATCATTCGTAAGCGTACCGATCAAGTGATTAGTGATCAATTTCAATTGACAACAGGTGAATTGATTGATTTGATATCCATTAAAGGCTTATTGGTCAATGTTATTACTAAAACCAATGAACGCATCAAAATAAAAACCATTTAAAGGAGAACATTATGGATAAAACATTAAAAGTCAACCCCGTGTTGACAACATGCCCCGTTTGTAAACATGAATTACGCGTTGAACGTTTGCATTGTGACCACTGTCATACCAAGATTGAAGGATCATTTACATTATCAAAGTTCAACTACCTTGAAACCGAAAAACTATACTTCATCGAAA
>CALKAH010000231.1 GCA_937983315.1 uncultured Acholeplasmataceae bacterium
TAAAATACCGATCGAAATTTCTCACGATATCAACCTTCCAAAATGGGGTGCTTTAGGGTCTGCAAGCGTGTGTTCATCCGCAGCACCTCACATTATCAGTAAACAAGGCGTTTATTATGCACCAATCGATGGTGAGGATGTTGTTTTAACCGCAAGTGTCCGCTACGAAGATATTGAGCTAACAAAAACATTTGTCGTTTATGCAAACCCTATGTCCGATGATGAGAAGGTTTTAAAAGATCACCTCATGTTAAGTCTTACCCTTCCAAGTCCTATGAATCATTTGATTCTACCATCTAGAGGTTATTTCACATCAGATATTACGTGGACATCTTCACATCCTGATGTTATCAGTTCATCTGGTCAGTATCAAAAACCGATTGGCGTTGTAGAGGTCACACTCACAGCCACGATCACTAAAGGAGATTCGCATATGTCAAAAGAATTCATCATACCTGTTGAGGGATTTGATCCTACCACATTCATGAATACAGTCGAAGAAAAATTGGTTCTTCAACATGGTATCGACGTTATTTTTGATTCACTTGTTCTTCCTTCTGAGATCTTAGGACTTGCCTCGATGACCTGGACTTCTTCACATCCTGAAATACTCAGTGAAGAAGGTATCTTTCATCGTCCACTTCAAACAACTAAAGTGATACTCACTGCACATGTCATTGCTGGTGAATATGAACATGAAATCCAATATTCCTATATTGTTTATGGAAAAGAAGATCAATCGACAGAACTAAGTGATCAACAGATAATGAGTGATTCTTTTGATCTTCAATCACTCGTCCATGTTGATGAGAATGAAGGATTAACCAAGGGGACCTTTGATCGGATCGTCTATCGCAATCATCGTATCCTGTTACCAGGAAATGAGTTGGAAGGTTATTATACATCACCGATCTTAATGAGTGAGCATGCGATTAAGCGTATCAATCTCATGTGGGGATCGATCACATCCACCCAAGCTAAAACTGAGTTTTTCACGCGTTATTTAAGTTCATCAGGTTGGACAGACTGGATATCTCATGGCATTTGGGGGTATGGTGGAAACAATCTTCCACCTTCCATCACAACATTCTATGGCGATCATGTTTACCAGATTCAATATCAAATCAAATTAACAAGAGATGATGATTCCATCTCTAGTCCTGAAGTAACATTCGTTTCTCTTCAACCGATTACGGATGTATTTGTAACTTATGACAGGAACTCATTAAGACAACATGTCTTATACGATGTTCCCCAACTCAAGCAAGCAGATACGAAAGATCCTGGTCTATGGAGTAATATCTGTTGGGCAACATCAATATCGATGATGTTACAATACTATGGGAAAATGAATCATCTTGATGTTCCTCAAGAATACTATTCTGTATTGATTCGTCAGGGCACTGAGCGCTTTGGAACAACGAAAAATGATATCGGAGCCACGCAATTTGATATCAATCTCTATGAACTTGAATTCAAGAGTGAAGATATGCTTTTACACGTGATCGATCATTATGGTCCGCTCATCGTTGGTGTATCCAAAGGGATTTCACCTGATGGTAAATTTGGGCCACTGACCTATTCATCGGGTCATGTGATTGTTGTTGTAGGTTATGACATTCATGATAACGGAGATGTTGAAATCATCGTTAATGATCCAGCGGTGAGTTGGATGCGTTATACCATTAAAGGTTCTTTAGCCGAGTTTATGCTCGTTTGGGATCGTGGTGGAATGCTTATACAACCAAGGATATGAAAAAGTGCAGATTGTGTTCTGCACTTTTTTTATCTTGCCACCAAAATCAAAAATATTATAATACTGATAAGAATAATGATACCGATAATCAGTGAACTATTACTCGCAATTAATGCTCTTGGCTCACTTTTTTTACGGTTTCTATTCGTGACTTTTAAAACATGTAACAAATTGCCTTTTGAATGTGAATGACTGATTTTCATGGATTTACCTTTGTGGTGATGTTTACTTCATTAGAACTCAACACTCGTTTTTTCAACTAAATGTTTAGCAATGTGTGCAGCTAATCGTGCATTGTTATAGACGAGTTCTATATTTGAAACTAAAGAATCACCACCGGTGATATCTTTAATTTTTGAAAGTAAAAATGGTGTAACATCCTGTCCCTTCACACCCTTTTCTTCGGCTTCTTGAAGCGCTTTTTCAATCGCTTGATCAATCACGTGATGATCCATGCTAAAAGCTTCTGGAATGGGATTTGCAATCACCGCTCCACCTGTTAAACCAAGTGACCATTTTGTTTTTAGAAGATTGGCGATATCTTTTGCTGTATCAAGGCGGTAATTGACTTTGTAGCCACTTGAACGTGAATAGAAGGCAGGGAGTTGATCGGTCTGATAACCAATCACTTCAACACCTTTGGTTTCAAGATATTCTAAGGTTAAACCCAGGTCAAGAATTGATTTTGCGCCTGCACAAACAACGGCAATTGGTAAGGATGCGAGTTCTTCTAAATCACGTGAAATATCAAAGGTTTCTTGTGCACCACGATGCACGCCACCGATACCTCCGGTTGCAAACACATGAATACCTGCAAGACTTGCGACAAGTGAAGTGCCTGAGACCGTGGTTGCGCCTGTTTGTTTTTGTGAAACGACATATCCAAAATCGCGTTTTCCAACTTTAAAGACATGCTTAGCTTTGGCAAGATATTCAACTTCTTCTTTGGTTAAACCAACTTT
>CALKAH010000232.1 GCA_937983315.1 uncultured Acholeplasmataceae bacterium
ACCACCGAGATCTACACTCTTTCCCTACACGACGCTCTTCCGATCTTATTTTAGCAGAAGATACACGCACTTCAGGCGTCCTTCTTTCCTATTATGGGATCAAAAATAAACTCATGAGTTATCATGAATTTAACAAAATCGAACAATTAGAAAGCATCCTAAAGATTCTTGAAGAAGGAAAGAATATTGCCCTTATCAGTGACGCAGGAACACCCGGAATTAATGATCCTGGATATGAAATCATTCAGTCTGTGATTGATCACGGATTTTATGTGGTAAGTATTCCTGGTGCAAGTGCACTTCTTGCAGCACTTGTGACATCAGGTTTGATCATTCAACCCTTTACGTTTATTGGGTTTTTACCACGTAAAGCAAGTGAACAAAAAATCATTTTATCTGAATACATCAAACGAAAAGAGACGTTAGTCATCTATGAATCTCCACAGCGTATTGAAAAGACGCTTCAAACACTCTATCACGTCTTAGGCAATCGTCATCTATCCATTGCACGTGAACTCACGAAAGCATTTGAAACGATCATCCGATGTGAACTCAAAGATGCGATCACGATGGAGATGAATCCAAAGGGTGAGTATGTGATGGTGATCGAAGGTGATCAAACACCCGATCTTCCTGCATTAAGTCCAAAAGAACATTACCTTTCTTTAGTCAAAGAAGGTGTGCCCTCCAAAGAAGCGATGAAGATTGTATCTGAAAAACATCATCTGCCTAAAAGTGAGGTTTACCGCATCGTGAAAATTGATGCATCTTCTTCTTGATTTTTTCAAGCGTTATCGTATAATATGGTTGTATAATGAATAAGTTATAGGCAATGAGAAAAAGAGTAATCTTTTGAGGTCTGTCAAGAGAGATCGCGGGTGGTGCAAGCGATACAACACAAAAGATGAAGATGGTTTTTGAGCCTTTTGGTCGATAGGTAGATCAAAACGTCAATCCGCGTTAAGGAGATTAAGTGCTGAAGGCAACTTCAGAACTAAGGTGGTACCGCGATGTCACGTCGTCCTTAGATGATTTTAAGGATGGCGTTTCTTTTATTTTAAAGGAGGTTTTGATGATGGAAAAGAAAAAGTATTATTTAACAACAGCCATTGCATACGCTTCAGGGATTCCTCATATTGGGAATGTCTATGAAGCGATTTTAGCGGATGCGATCGTCCGCTTTAAGCGTTTAGAGGGTTACGATGTGTTTTTTCAAACAGGAACCGATGAACATGGTCAAAAGATCGAAGGGAAAGCGAACATCAATGAACTTTCACCTCAAGCTTTTGTCGATCATATCTCATCTGAAATTCGCCGGATCTATGATAAGGTGAATGTTTCTTATGATCAGTTTGTTCGTACAACCGATGAACGTCATGTCAAAGCTGTTCAAGCTATATTTAAGAAGCTTTATGACCAAGGCGATATTTATCTTGGTGAATATGAAGGTTGGTATTCAGTTGCTGAAGAAGCATTTATTCTTGAAAAAGATATCGTCGATGGAAAAGGACCGAATGGCGATATTCCGGTATGGACCAAAGAAGCAGCTTATTTTTTAAGATTACAACCTTATCAAGAACGTCTTCTTAAACATATTGAAGAACATCCTGAATTTATTGAACCTGAATCTAGACGTAACGAAATGATTCAAAACTTCCTTAAAGATCCCCTTCCTGATCTTTCTGTTTCAAGAACATCATTTAAATGGGGGATTCCTGTTGAATTTGATCCAGGACATGTTGTCTATGTTTGGATTGATGCACTCTCGAACTATATCACTGGATTAGATTATCATCCTGATCAACCCTTATCAGCATCCTATAAAAAATACTGGCCTGCCGATGTTCATTTGATCGGTAAGGATATTTTACGTTTCCATACCATTTATTGGCCCATCATTCTCATGGCATTAGGTCTTGAACTTCCCAAACAAGTCTTTGGCCATCCTTGGGTGCTTGTCAATAAATCCAAGATGTCAAAATCAGTAGGAAATACGATGTATACCGATACCTTAGTGAAATACTTCGGTGTTGATCCGATTCGTTATTATGTGCTTCATGAGATACCTTTTGCTGCTGATGGAAACATCACCTATGAACTCGTGATTGAACGCAATAATTCTGATCTTGCAAATACGATTGGTAATCTTGTGAACCGTACGATTGGTATGGCACATAAGTATCGCAATGGTGTCATTAAAAAAGTTCAACTTGATGAACCATTTGATCTTTCACTGAAAGAAAAAGCACTTGATGTTCTACCCACGATGAAGACGTTTATGGATGAACTTAAGGTTGCTGATGCACTTGAAGAAGTCGTTAAACTCGCACGTCATGCCAATAAATACATCGATGTCTCAGAACCATGGGCACTCATGAAAGATCCACAAAAACAACACATTTTAGATCATGTTTTATACAGCTTGTTAGAAACGATTCGTTTTGTTGCCATCCTCTTACAACCCTTCATCCCTGAAACATCCCAGAAGATTGCTAAACAAATTGGTATACATGATTTGTCGTTTGAATCGCTAGCCACCTTTGGTGGTTATGAAGAACAAACGTTAGGAAAAGCAGAAGTGCTCTTTGAACGTTACGATTTAAACAAGAAACTCGAGGAGATCCTTCATGACCAACATGAGTAAGTTTCGTGCATGGATGAAATCTGATCAAATGAAACAAAAAATTTGGCCAGAAATTCAACGTTTAATCGCTGTTGTCGTATCGACCATCGTGTATGGGATTGGGGTTGCCTGGTTTTTGGAAGCGTCTGTGGTTCCTCTTTATACCGGTGGAATTCCAGGATTGGGACAACTTGTTCGTGATAGTGTCTATGTTTGGTTTGGTATCGACTTTGGTCCTCATTTCTTAGGTATCTTTGTGATTGTCATGAATATACCTATTCTCTTAATCGGATGGTTTGGGGTTTCTCATCGTTTTACCATTCACAGTATTATCTCAATCTTATTACAGGCCTTCATTCTATCTTGGCTTCCTGTTGTCAACATGGGATTAACCGATCGTAGCGATGCGTTTGCAGCTGCTGTCTTAGGTGGTCTACTCATCGGTGTTGGCGGTGGCGCTGCCCTTCGTTATGGAACTTCAACCGGTGGTCTTGATATTATTGCACAATATTGGTCACTTCGTAAAGGGAAATCAGTAGGCTTTATTTCCATGGTGATGAACGTTGCGATCGCCATTTTAGGTGGACTCATCGTCGGTGGAAAAATGGGACCATCGGGTGAAATTATTACCGGTGGTGTGATTGCATCGTATACGGTTATTCGTATCATTGTCACAACGATCTTAACCGACCGGATGCATACATCTTATCACTTCTTATCGGTGGATATCATTACCACGCATGCACAACTTTTAGTCGATGAGATCTTGCATAAAGTTTATCGTGGTGTCACGTTGATGAAGGTTGAAGGTGCGTATTCTCACCATGAAAAAACCTTAATCTATGTTGTGATTTCATCGTATGAACTTCATACACTTGTCGGATTAGTGAAAGCATTAGATCCGAATGCGTTTATTGTCACGCGACCTGTCAAAAACGTCTTTGGTAATTTTAAACGCAAAACGATTGCTTAAGGGGTGTTCATCACCCTTTTTTTATTAATCTTTGTGTTTGTTTCATTTTTTGATTAAAATTAGGTACAATAAGACTAAAGGAGCGATGGTTGTGATCTATACACTGACGTTAAATCCTGCGATTGACTATAAGATTATTGTTGATCGCTTTGAACTCAATCAACTGAATCGCTTTAAAAAAGCATCCCTGCACCCTGGTGGAAAAGGGATTAATGTATCGGTTGTTCTTAAGAATTTAGGCATTCCGACAGTACCGATGACGATATTAGGTGGATTTACAGGTCGCTATCTTTTAGAGACGATTAAAAAAGACTATAATCTTGATCTTCAAGCAATTTGGGTTGATGGTGATACACGCATCAATATTAAAATGACAGTTGAACATGAAACAGAAATCAACCATGAAGGTCCACGCGTCAAAGATGAACTCTTTGAACACATTCTAACGACGATACGCCAACTTTCGAAAGATGATTTAGTCATTGTCGGTGGCTCAGCACCTAATGGACAACGGGACGCTTTTCAACAGATTGCACAGATCTGTGATGATAAGAACATCCCCTTTGTGATGGATACGCCAGGTGATGCATTTCATCAATTTATCGATCATCAACCTTTTTTAATGAAACCAAATTTAAAAGAATTAAATGATTACTTGCTGATGGATCTCTTTGAGATTGATGAAATCATTTTTTATGGAAGACAATTGATTTACCGTGGTGTAAAACATCTCATTATATCCTTAGGCGAAAGAGGTTCGCTTTACCTCGATAATGAACACGCTTATCTTGCACATCCTATCGAAGGAACACCTGTTTCAACCATAGGTGCTGGAGATTCCATGATTGCAGGATTTGTTGCGATGTATCAACTCACCAAAGATCCTAAAAAAGCATTCATCGAAGCGGTTGCTGCAGCATCTGCAACCGTCTTTTCAGGAAAACTAGCAACACATCGCGATATTCAAAAATACCAAACCAAAGTGGTTATTGAGGAGTTATGACATGGTGATGAAAGAACTGATTCATGAGGCTTTGATCGATTTAAACCTTCACGCAAAGACGAAAGAACAAGCGATTCAAGCACTTTCCGAGCTGTTACTTCATCAAGATATCATTGATGATCAAGAAGGCTTCTTAGCCGATATTTATGCCAGAGAAGCTATTTTTTCAACAGGGATTGGTTATGAGATTGCGATTCCTCATGCGAAATCTAAACATGTAAAAAAACCATCGGTTGCATTTGCACGAAGTGATGAAGGCATTTGGTTTGATGCCATGGATGGAAAAGATGCTAAATTATTTTTCATGATTGCTATGCCAGAAGATGGAACAAATGCTCATTTAAAAGTTCTTGCGATGTTATCACGTAAACTGATGCATGAGCATTTTCGTGATGCTTTATTAGAAGCTCAAACAAAAGAAGCTGTTTTAGCGCTTTTATATACCATGGATTAAGGTGATTCAATGAAAAAAATCGTGTGTGTGACTGCATGCCCCACAGGGATTGCTCATACTTATATGGCTGCGGAAATGCTAGAAAATGCAGGTCAATCATTAGGTGTTCAGATTAAATGTGAAACCAATGGTTCTATCGGTGTTGAAAATCGATTAACACCAAAAGATATTGAAGAAAGTATCGGTGTGATTATCGCATCTGATATTCGGATTGATAAAAAGAGATTTCATGGAAAACCTTTGATTGAAGTTCCGATTTATCGTGGCATTCAAGAACCATTAAAACTCATTCAAACCATATTAGATGGACATCTTAAACCTTATGTCCATCGCGAGGATTAATCATGCATGAACGTATCAAGTTTTATAAACATTTAATGAATGGTTTTTCATATATGCTCCCCTTTGTTGTCGCAGGGGGTCTTTTGATTGCATTATCGAGTCTTTCCTTTTGGGGACAGACATTCCCCTATTTAAATGAAGTAGGAGAACTCGTTTTAAGCTATACCTTCCCAGTGTTAGCAGGATGGATTGCCTTTTCCATTGCAGATCGGCCTGGTATTGTTGTGGGGGTTGCTGCAGGTGGACTCGCACTTTTGGGTGATTCAGGATTTATCGGAGCCATCATCGGAGGATTTACTGCAGGATATCTCA
>CALKAH010000233.1 GCA_937983315.1 uncultured Acholeplasmataceae bacterium
TATCAAAGCATACGCATATCAGGATTTCCGTATATTACAAATGATATGTTGTTTGAATACTTAACTCAACCATTTACCATCTTGAGTATCCTTCTTTTAAGTATCCTTCTTGCATTTTATATGATGATTGAAATGATTATGTTGTCCTTCATTTTTGAATATGGAAGACGCGAAGTGACACTGGGTATGAAAGATTTATTATTTGGAGGGGGAAAAAAGGTCATTCAGGTCATTAAACGCTACCATATGCACATCTTTTTTCCAGCATTCTTCTTCTTTATTATCGTTGAATTGTTTCACGTTGTAGGTATTGCACAAACAGTGAATATCCCTGATGAGTTATCGCGAGTTTTGCGACAAAATCTTTGGATGAGTTATGTGTTTTATGGTCTTCTTCTTGTCTTGTTTATTTTATTTATTGAGACCATTTTCTCGATTAATCTGTTATCCGTTGATGGTATGAAGTGGCGTGATGCACATCAAGAATCAAGACGTATGCTCAAAGGTAAACGTATCAAGATGGCAATCGAGTTTATATTCATCAATGTCATACTCAATCTCATTCTCTATCTTTTTTATGCCATTCTTGTGTTAATTGTAGGATGGGTTGTTTCGGTTCTTAGAGGTGAATTTTATGCCTTGTCTGTTGTTCTTACGGTTTTTTACTCTCTTTATGTCATTGTTGGATTTGTTGCCACCATCACGCTTATTCCCATCAATTTTGCACTGATGACAGCATGGTATGAAGAAGGTCGCAAAAAAGAAGAAGCTCTTCCATCTTCATCTGTTCTCAGATTGAAAATGAAACCATTTAAGAATGAACGTTATTTTAAACTCGGTTTAATTATGACGATCACAGTCATGTTTATACTTAACTTACAAGCGATTTATCAGGTTGTCAATAACCCTAATCAACTCGAACTTTTCAAGGTGACTGAAATCATTGCCCATCGCGGGCAATCAGTTGATGCTCCAGAAAATACGCTTTCCTCCATCACATTGGCACTTGAAACTGGAGTTGATGGCATTGAAATTGATGTTCGTGAAACCAAAGATGGTATTCCTATATTGATGCATGATTCATCCACAAAACGAACAACAAATGATTTGCAAACAAGACTTATTAAAAACTTAACATATGATGAGTTACAGGAACTCGATGCAGGATCATGGTTTTCAAGTGCATATGAAGGTGAGAAAATACCACGGCTTGAAGATGTTTTAATGCTCGTTCAAGGTCGTAGTCGCTTATTTCTAGAACTCAAAGATCGTTCACTAACCCTTGAACAATCAGTGATTGATTTGCTTTTAACCTACGAGATGACGCAAGATACAGTCATTTTATCGTTTAATCGTGATCAACTGAAACGCATTAAACTGTTAAATGAAGAGATTGAAACATTGCTTCTAGTGCAATCATTTTATGGCAACTTAAGAGAGTTAGCAAAAGTGTCTTATGCTGATCACTTTGGGGTGTCAGTGACGTTTTTTGATCAAAATCCTGACTTCTTGAAATATGCGAAAGAGTATGAGAAGAAAGTCTATATATGGACAGCTAAAGATGAGGTTGTGATGAAGAGAATGGTTGAGGCTGACGTGGATGGTCTCATCACCGATCGACCCGTTCTTGCGACTGAGGTCATCTATTCAAAAAACGCTCCAGAACTTCTTGTTGAAATTCTAAAACGTTTCTTTAAGACTTATGAACAAAGGTTCCTATGAGCCTTTTTATATAGAAATCAATAGTGTGAGTGTTGTAATGATTGCGATAAAGATGATGCTGATCATTGAGTAAGTGATTAGATAAGTCTTGGTTTCGCTTCTATATTCACGCATGATATATTTGAATGTGATTAAACTAGCTAATGAACCGATAATTGTTCCCATTGCTCCGACGTTCACACCTTGTAAAAGCGGTTGCCAATAAGCACGATCAGTAAAGGTCGATAGAAGAACAGCAGCTGGGACATTTGAGATAAACTGTGATGTGATGAGTCCCGTGAAATATACCGATAGTCTCGAGTCAAGTAAATGGCTGATCGCATCTTTAATCCACATCATCTGTCCTAAATTGCCCGTAAAAATAAAGAAAGATGAGAATGTAAGGAGTAATGTATAATCCACACGTTTAAAGAGGTGTCTACCATATAACATGCCTAGTAAGATGGTCATCATGAGTGTATATTCTGCAGGTACAATTCTTAATACAGTAAGAAGTGCATTGATTAAAATGAGCATATAAAGGAAGAATCGTTTCCACTCTACGGTTGGTGCAACGATATTTAACACACAATGATGATTTGGGATTTTAATCATGGCAGTGATCGAGATTAAGATAAAACCTGAAATGGTAATCACTGCAGTTGTTGCTAAAAACGCACCGAAAGGAATATCGTAAAACGCATAAAGATAAATGTTTTGAGGATCTCCCATTGGTGTCAATGCACTACCCATGTTGGCTGCAATCGTTTGAAGAATGATGATGATCACAGCATATTTTTCTTGTTTGGTGTGCTTGGTGATAAAGATCGTAAATGGAACAAGGGTAAGCAATACGGCATCATTGGTTAAAAGCATGCCTAGAAAAAAGGTGACTAAAATGATGATAAGCCCAATCCATTTAATCGATTTAAACCGGATGACAAGTTTGGTTGCGACAAAATCAAAAAAGTGAGTTTCATAAACTCCTGCAACCGCCAACATCAAGGTAAACATGATGATTAAAACTTTGTAATTGATGTAGTTGAAATAGTCTCTTGAAGGTGGAATAAAGAACATGGAGATGACTGCAAAGATGAATGCAATCACGAAAACTTTGTCTTTATAGAGATAACGTAACACGGATTTCATAGGTGCCCCCTCATATGATTCACCTCATTATAAAACATTTCGAGAAAGAAAAAAAGCGCTTTAGATGCAATTGTACAAAACGAAAGAAGATGGAAGGATTATAATGAAATCAAGGAGGGATCGATGTGATAAACGAGGATACGTATTTTCAAGAGCCTGAGCAATTTGATGCATTTTGGCGTCATGCAAAAGATGAACTTCGTGAAATTCCTTTTGCATTTGATGTCTATCACACGAAACAAACACTTGCGATCGATGAAATTGGGGATTTTAGTTATCGAGGTGCAAAGAAAGAAAAAATTCATGGGTTTTACTTAAGACATAAAGATGGAAAAAAACCAACCATGTTAACCTTCCATGGCTATGGTTGGCATAAAGGTAGTCCGGAAGATTACCTAGATTGGTACCAACTTGGTATCAATGTGTTTGCCATCGATATCAGGGGTCAGCGTGGACAAACCATGGACCGTTTTCCCTATCCTGAGGGTGATCACCGGTTGATGACAAGAGGTTTAGGTTATCCAGAACACTATTATTTAAAGCATGTGTATCAAGATGGTCTTCAACTCATTGAACTTGTCAAAACACTTGATTTTGTTGATTCTAAACATATTATCTTACATGGCGGATCACAAGGGGGTGGAATTGTTCTTGCCCTTGCAGGATTAATGAATGTCGCTTATACATTCGCTGATGTCCCAAGTTATAGTTTCTTGAAAGGGCGTCTTGCAACCAAAAATGGATCGGTTCGAGAAATTGCAGATTATATCGAAGAAAAAAAACTGAATCGAGATCATATATTAAAGAGTTTAAGTTATTTTGATCTTCTTCATTTTGCTCCTCGTATTACGTGTCCCATCTATTGTTCAGTTGGCCTAAAAGATGATATTTGTCCAGCCATCTATTTTATACCAGCCTATGAAAGGGTAAAAACAGATAAACAATTGATTGAGTATCCTCTTGCAGGTCATGAGGGGGGAAGTGATATCCATCATGTTAAAAAATTAAGCGTTCTTCGTGAATGGCTATCACAACAAAACATCGGATAAACAATCCAAATGGGGCAGGTTAAACCTCCCCATTTATGATATAATGACATCGAGGTAAAAACATGAATACAGTCTATTTAACATTCTATGAGCATCAAACACGCAAGGTACATAAAGATTTAATTGGAAACATCGACTTAGCGGAATATCCTTATCTTGTCGATGAAGATCCTTACTATGCGTTAAAACCTGACATTTTAATCGGTCGTCTTGACCACAAGAAAACATTTGGATTTTTAAGACAAGAACTTGAAGACATCTATCTTGAACAACGTGATTTGTTAGATGCAATGCACGATGATATTGTACTCGTCAAAGAAGGCGTTGAACCACGTATTGTTCTTGTTGTTAAACGTGCATTAAAATTGATAGTTGCAACCGTCAAGACAACCAAACGTGGTCTCTTTTTTGAACCTGATACTTATATTGATCGCAGACTTGAAGTTGAAGGTGGAGATGATCTCGTTTTTGGGCATGTTGTCATGCTCGAGGTTGAATCGATTGATCAATTTGCGGTTTATGCCAAAGTCAAAAAGATCATCGGTCATATCAATGATCCTGATATCAACACATTAAAAATTGTTGCTGCCTATGATTGGCCACAAACTTTTTCTGATGAAGTCATGCAATCCATTCATGACATTCATATCGATTTTGAAGAAGAGAAAAAAGAGCGTGTTGATTTAACTGATGAATTAATTATTACCATAGATGGTAAGGATGCGAAAGATTTAGATGATGCTATCAGCTTGAAATTTGTCAATGGAAACTACGAACTTGGTGTCCATATTGCCGATGTCAGTCACTATGTCCAAGAGGGTAGTCCATTGGATGAAGAAGCTTACAAACGTTCAACATCATCGTATTTAGCTGATCGTGTGATCCCGATGCTACCCCATAAGTTATCCAATGACTGGTGTTCACTCAATCCTCATGAAATCAAACTGACATTGTCCTGTTTCATGACATTAAATGAAGAAGGTAAAGTGACAGGTTATGACATCAAAAAATCGTTTATCGAAAGTAAACGACGGATGACATATGACGAAGTCAATCAATTTTTAATTCATAACGTTTCACTAGGTGATCAAGCGATTGAAGAGATGCTCATTCGCATGAATGAACTTTCTCAAAAACTGAAGGTTATTCGTAAAAAACGTGGTGAAATTGAATTTGAATCGTCTGAATTAGGATTTATCGTAGATGAAAAGGGACGCGTTCTTGATGTTTATGAACGAAAAACCGATGAAGCCGAAGAACTGATTGAATCGTTTATGTTGATCGCGAATGAAACGATTGCATTCCATATGTTTCATGCGAATCTTCCATCGATTTATCGCATTCATGAAGAACCCGATCATATCAAACTCAAACTTGCTTTACAATCTGTTGCAAAGCTAGGGTTTCCCGTCAATTATCGTCAACTTGGACAACCCAAACCTTTACAGATTTTAACAGAAAACACAGCCAATACACCCTATGAATATGTGGTGCATATGATCTTGCTTCGTGCGATGCAAAAAGCGAAATACAGTGAAGCACTATCGATTCACTATGGACTTGGAGCACGCTATTATACGCACTTCACCTCACCGATTCGTCGGTATCCCGATCTCATGTTACATCGTTTGATTCACCGTTTTGTATTAGGTGAGTCAAAGGATTATAAAAAGGATGCCTATCATTTTGAATCGATCTTACCCGAGGTTGCACAGCATACATCGGATCAAGAAAGAAAAGCGATTCAACTTGAACGTGATGTGTCTAAATTAAAATCATGTGAATACATGCAAGATAAGATTGGACACACCTATAAAGCTATCATTTCCCAAATGATGCCATCAGGTATGTTTGTCAAACTCTCAAATGGTATCGAAGGCTTTGTTCCACTCAGAGTCTTGGATGATTATTATATGTATGACGAAGCGAATCTGACGTTTGTTGGTAATCGCGGTAAACGGTATCGCTTGGGAGACACCATTAAGGTCGAACTCCTCGATGTTGATTTAGCACAGAAAAAGATGGATTTTGGAATCATTGACAAAAAGAACAGCAAGAAGGTTACCCATTATGAAAATTATCGCCCAAAACAAAAAGGCAAGGCATGATTACTTCATCGAAGAATCATTTGAAGCAGGCATCCAGCTTTTAGGCAGTGAAATTAAATCCATTCGGTTAGGAAAAGTAACCGTCAATGATTCATTCGTTTTGATTAAAGAAGGCGAAGCTTTTGTGCATAATTTGCATATCGCCAAATACGAATTTTCTAACCAGTTAGATCGGAAGAGCGTCGTGTAGGGAAAAAGTGTAGATCTCGGTGGTCGCCG
>CALKAH010000234.1 GCA_937983315.1 uncultured Acholeplasmataceae bacterium
ATTGATGGCCAAATTGATCATTCATTTCTTTTAAATCATTAACATCTAAGATCATTGTACCAAGTGGTAGGTATCGATCTTTATCCAAATCAATCACGGTTTGATCCATGTGTCTATGGTTATATAAACCCGTTAAATAGTCATGAAAACTCAAGAATTCAATTTCCTTTTGTTTTCGTATTTTATCCGATATATCTCTAAATACAATGACAACGCCTTGTTGACTCTGATTAGAGTCTTTGATGGGTGCAACACTCAGTTCAATCGTCATGGATTTTTCTTTACGATTCAAAAGTGTTGCTTGAGAAATAAAGGTTTGTTTAGTCACGTTTAGGAGTGATTCAATCGAAGATGCTTGTCCCTTTTCTTGATCTTCAAAATAAATCCGCATGCATGCACCAAGCAATTGATCTTTAACTTCACTTTGTTTATATCCTAAAATGCTTTCTGCAACAGGATTGATCAATACAACGTATCCGTGTTGATTGGTTGAGATGACAGCATCAGCAACTGACATCAAGGTTGTTCGAAAGAGATCACGTTCGTAAGATAAGGTTGACTGAAGTTCTTTACGTCTTGTAATATCACGAGCTGTCCCAATAATCCCTATAAATTCGCCTTTTTCATTTTTAAGGAGGGTTGCACTGGTGTTATACCATCTGTAATCCCCTTTTTTCGTTAAGAGACGATATTCATCGATTGATAAGCGGCTCTCTTTTTTCAAAACTTCTTCAAAGAAAGATTCAATACGACTGACATCATCCGGATGGATGAAATCACGATATGAATGCATGATGGCTTCATCGACGGTAAACCCCAACCATCTTTCCCATGAGGGCGATAAATAGGTGATAATACCTTGACTATCAAATGCATAAATGATATCAAAACTATTTTCAACGAGTTGCTTGAAGTGTGTTTCACTTCGAATAAGATCTGATTCAAGCTTCTTCTGTTCGGTGATATCAATGTGAGTTCCCACCATTAATAAAGGTTTTCCATCGTTTGTCCATGTAATAATTTTCCCGCGATCATTAATCCATACATCATGTCCATGTTTGTGTCGCATGCGAAATGTCGCGTTATAGTACTCTTGCTTCTTATCCATGACATCTTGAAGGATGAGCATCGTTTGGGATAAATCATCAGGATGAGTCAATCTTTTCCATGTATCAAGACTTATCGGTGCAAGTTCATCTAATGTATAACCTAAAAGATGTGCCCATCTTTCATCAAATTCGGTTTCTCCAGTTTGAATATTCCACATCCAGGTTGCTGCATTGGTTGCATAGAGAAAGTTTTGATAGGACTCTTTTTCAAGGTGTAAGTCTTCTAATAGCTCTTGAAGATTATCGATATTAATGCTGATGGCAGTATAAGTGGGAAATCCTTGTTGATCATAAGTCACTGAAGCTTTTGTATAAAACCATAAATAATGACCATTTTTATGTAAAATGCGATTGATCACTTCAAATTCTTTGCATTGTTCCTGGTGACAACTTCTAAAAAGCTGCTTGATCGCTTCACGGTCTTCTGGATGCCATTGATTCATCCAATAATTGGGTTGATCGATTAATTCACGTTCCGTGTAACCTAACAGTGTTTCGAGTCCGAATAAAGGAATGATTTGTTGCTTGGATACATCCCATTTCCACATCGCTAAGTTAAGCCCATCAACGATTGCTTGATAGTAAAGTGAATTACTTTTATCATCTTGATTGCGGAAATAAGCTTTCATCAGTTTGTCCATCCGTGAAACCTCCATCATGCTTTCGTGGATATTTTATCATAGAAATAACGTATATTTTGGTTATGCTTTCTTACATTTTTCTTAATTCGTACATCAAAGAAGATAAAAAAAAGAAGACAATGACGTCTTCTTGTTCATCATGGCATTTTTGAATCAATCTGTTTGATGATGTCTTGTCTTTTCTTGGTGAAGTAGAACTTATGTGTCTTATGATCATCTTGTACAAGCCAAATCCTTGATAATCCTAAAAACCCTTTTTTCATGATGTGACTCTTAATGGATGAAAACGGAATACGCAAATATTCTTTTGTGGGTTTTGTTCCAAACATATTGGCTTCAAAACATACAAATTCATCGTTGTGAGCACCAACGAATCCATCACGACCAGCTCGCTGATTATTGGTGAATGCAGCATTCAAAATCTTCGCTGTGGTGGAATAAGAGATCACCACTTTTGCAACCAATTCATGTTGGTCACATAGTTTTAAGTCTTTCGCAATTTCAATAATTTTTAGACTTTCCATCGTATCATCTCACCTCTTAATTTCATCTTACATCAAGGATGCTTGCTTGTGATAAAAAGAGGGATAAATCGTTTAACGGCCAGCGTATTTTCCTGCGATAAAACCACTGGACCATGCCCATTGTAGATTATAACCGCCACAAAGACCATCGATATCTAAAATCTCACCACAAAAATAAAGATGAGATATCTTCTTGGATTCAAGGGTTTGTGGATTGACTTCATCGATGGATATGCCACCAGCTGTCACTTGTGCATCATCAAAATCTTTAGATCCAACAA
>CALKAH010000235.1 GCA_937983315.1 uncultured Acholeplasmataceae bacterium
TGTCGGCTCATCGTTACCGTAGTTGTGCTGTGTTTGGTCTGGTTATTTGTTTGATTTTTTTTTGTTTGTTTTTTAATGTTACGGCTACCACCAAGATCTACCCTCTTTCCCTACACGACGCTCTTCCGATCTCCAGGGTATTGTAAACTCATCTCTGTATCCGTATTGGTCTTTTTCACTCTCAAGGTTTGGAAAAACAAAGTTTGGATTTAAATATTGTGGGTGACTTTCGTTATATCCGTTCATACGATTGATATATTCCAACCATGGCGAGTACGTTCTAAACGTTAATTGTTCTGTTTGAGGATCAAATTCCATCAATCGTAAAAATCCGTTACCGCCTTCATAGTTGCTTGCAGTGTTGGGAAGTCCTTGATAATCATGAAGCACTTGAAAGACACGGCGATCTGCTAGACCATCGCCATCATCATCAATATCATCATAGCGACGAGCAGCTCCATGATAATGTCCATTGAGCACTAATCGAATGTTTGGGTGTTTTACAACGACATTTTGAAAGAGTTTTTCTCCTTCAAGTGACCGCTGTCCTCCAGTACCTAAGTAATCATGTGTTGCCAGAATAACCATTTTGCTAGGATTTGCTGCGATCACACGATTCATCCAGTCCATACCTGCTTGTTCTATGGTCCATCCGATATAAACAATCATAAATTCGTATCCATAAACGTTGATTAAATCATAATGCCCTCGATTGTTTGAATAGGATTCACCATACCAAGGTTTATCAAAAAATCGCTTTTCACCAAAATATTTATAGTACAACGAGTAATCATTTTCAGTGAACTTGACATCGTGATTTCCAGCAAGAACGCCATATGGCATTTTTGCACTGTCAAGTTTACCAAGATATTTATCAGCGAGTGTCCATTGGTATTCTTGATATGCATTGACGATGTCACCTGTATGAATGACGTATTTGAGATTTCGTTGCTCACGGTTTGCCAAAATCCAATCCATTTGTTGCTCGAAGATGACATGATCCTCATCATCATAGGAGTTTCTTTGTGCATAATATTGAGTATCGGTTGTCCATACAAATGTAAATTTTTCCGGTTCAAACTCATCTTGAATGAGGATATATGCTTTATGATTAAACTCATCAATGTATTTGCGAGGTAAGAGGTATCCAACAAGTTCAAAATCACTATCTCCTGCAATTTTGCGACTTAAAATATCATATTTTTCAAGTTCAAAGTTCCACGCATAAAGAGTTACACTTCTTCCTTCATACGAGTGTCCAACCCAACGTACTTTTATCTGATCATAGCCATCATAGAATGGGTCAAGTTGAATCTCGAAACGTTGATAAGGCAAATCTGTTCCTTCGTTTGAAAAATAATTCCCATCAATTGATTTAATCAGTTCATAGTCATCTTGATTGAATGGAGTTTCACCCGGTGCATAAATATATGTCGGAGGTTCATGATCGATGATGTTGTGATATCCTTTGAACATATCAAGTTCATGTGCACTGTATCGATATCCTTGATAAAATGATACTTTAACCTGATCATTTGTTGGATCTGATATTGTGACTTGCATGA
>CALKAH010000236.1 GCA_937983315.1 uncultured Acholeplasmataceae bacterium
GGATCAAGTTGAAGCATTATTCAAAAAAGCAGTATAATCATTAAAGCGAAAGAAAGACCAGTTCATCACTGGTCTTTTTTATTGCTAAGAAGATGATTATAAAGGTTGTGTTTCAATGATCGCATAATCGCCATCATCTCTTCTGTAAACCACATTGGTTCTTGATGAATCCTTATCTAAATAGACATAGAAGTCGTGACCCGATAATTCCATCGCTGCAATCGCTTCTTCTGATGTCATGGGTTTTAATTCGATTTTCTTACTCTTGACAAGTTGTGATGCTAAAATGTCTTTTTCTAACGATTCTGCATCAAATTCACGGCTATACGCTTGCTTGACACCTTCTTTTTCAAGGTTATTCTTGAGTTTATCCTTATGGCGTCTAATCTGTGCAACCAATTTATCATTGACTTTATCAATGGCTGAATACATATCTTGATCGGATACTTCTGCACGAAGGACAGTGCCTTTGGCAGGAATGGTCACTTCGACTTTATGGTGGTCCTTATAGACTTTGCAGACAACCCTTACCTCCAAAATGACATCCGGTCCAAAGAAGGATACAACCTTGTTTAGACGCTTTTCTGCGTATGCCTTGATGGCATCAGTGGGTGTAAAACCATTCTTTCCTACAACTTCAAATTTCATGGCTTTTCTCCTTTATCATGACTATTTTCGTAGAGTCTGACGACCACAAGATCGCCAAACGACAAGTGATCCAGTAAATCAAAAACAGATGTGCTGATTCGATCAAAGATGATCAGTGTGTGTCCTTGATACCGTGTTAATGCCATCATGATGTAGGGTCCTACAAAGGATTGATAAGCGATGGGATCAACAGGGTAAGATGCATCGATGAGGGTGAATAGATGCATCACTCCTCCTTCAATCGGAATGACTTCGAGGGTTGGTAGAAGGGGATATCTTGCATAACACACGTCACAAAGATGATGAATCTCGGGTTCAAAAAGATTCCATAAATGTCTTTTCGTGATGATTTTTCGATGACAGTGTTCACAAAGCATAACAAGCCCTCCTAATTGATATTAGCGGGCTTGTTGGTGTTTTTACTTCTTATAAGCTTCGACAATCTTATCAATTAGGTGATGTGGAACTTCTTCATATCTTAAGAATTCACGGGTAAATGAACCACTACCTTGTGTCATTGCTTTTAAGTCAATGGCATATTTGACGATTTCTGCTTCGGGAACTTCAGCGATGACCACTTGGAATCCTTCGGTTTGTTCCATACCAAGAACACGACCTCTGCGCTTGTTCATATCGCCCATGACATCACCAACGAATTGGTCTTTGATGGTCACGGCAACCTTGAAGATTGGTTCAAGGATGGTCGGTTGTGCGGTCTTTGTTGCTTCCTTAAAGGCAAGGGCTGCTGCAAGTTTAAAGGATATTTCATTGGAATCGACAGGGTGATAAGACCCGTCGTAGAGTGTTGCTTTAATGTTGATGACTGGGAAACCAGCAAGAGGTCCATTTTCAAGAATTTCGATAAGTCCCTTTTCAACGGCTGGGAAGTAGTTTCTTGGAACGGCACCACCGAAAACATCTTCAGCAAATTCAAAGAGTTTATCAGATGGTTCAAATTTGATCCAAACGTGACCAAATTGACCAGCGCCACCTGATTGCTTCTTATGTTTACCTTCAGCTTGTACGGTTTTCTTAATGGTTTCACGATAAACAATTTTTTGTTCTTCAATATCGATATCCACTTTGAACATACTCTTCATGCGTTCGAGGACATACCCTAAATGGGTCATACCCATACCACCTAAGAGGAGTTGTGCAGTTTCTTTATTGCGCTTGATTTCAAAGGTTGGATCTTCAAGATTCAAACGGTGAAGTGCCATGGAAATCTTATCTTCATCGTTTTTGTTCTTTGGATGAACTGCGATGTAGAGAATAGGTGTTGGTAATTTAACGGTTTCATAAATTGCAATAGATCGGAAGAGCGTCGTGTAGGGAAAGAGTGTAGATCTCGGT
>CALKAH010000237.1 GCA_937983315.1 uncultured Acholeplasmataceae bacterium
GATCGTATTCGGTGACTGGAGTTCAGACGTGTGCTCTTCCGATCTAAAACTGCCTTTGTGGATATCAAGATTATAGTACTTGGTCTTTTGACCCAGTTCATGAATATAACTTCTTTTCACATTATCGATGGGATGATATCTTTTCGATGCAAACCCAAACAACCAATGACCTGAAGGATAGGTTGGAATAAATGCTTGATAGACGTTGGATATCAAAAAAAGATGTTTAATCTTATCATGAGCACGTCTCATCTCTAAAGCTTCCTTGGCAAAATAAGGACTTTCATGTTGATTGATTAAGATACCATCAGAGCTTAAAGATTGATAACAGTGTTCATAAAATGCTTGTGTGAATAATCCTTCACCTGGTCCAATAGGATCTGTGGAATCAACAATGATAAGATCATAGATTTTGGCAGTTTTTTTCACATAGGCTAATCCATCTTCAAAATAAAGATGAACTCTAGGATCATCAAATCCAATAGCTGTCTTTTGAAAATACGTCTGACAGACTCTGACTACACGCTCATCGATTTCAACAATATCGATGGTTTCGATGGTCGGATATTTGGCTAGTTCTCTGACGCTTCCCCCATCACCACCCCCAATAATTAAGACCCGTTTAATGTTTGGATTGACTGACATCGGGGTATGAACAATCATTTCATGATAAATGAATTCATCTTTTTCATTGGCCATCATCATGCCGTCCAAGGTAAAAAACGTACCAAACTCAAAAGAATCATAGACATCAATCACTTGATAAGGTGTCTTTTCATGATGGATATGTTCTTTGATTTCAATCGAGAATTTGACATGGGGTGCCCACATCTCCGTAAACCAAGGCATCATCATCCCTCATTTCATCTTTGGGATATTCATCCCATAAAAGATTTCTGCAATCTCTTTATTGATCTCTGCATAAATCTTTAATTTTTCGTTTTCTTTTAAATCGTTGGAAGAAACATTAAATAGATAATTATCGAGATTGTATTGATTGAGCATCATCTTGGTGTGATAGATATTGGAATGATCAAGATTCATATCAATGGCAGTATAGTGTTTGAGGGTATCCTCTTCGATATAATCTTGAATGGAATGCATGTCGTGATCTCTAAAATGTTTATTCCCATCGATATCTCGGGTGAAACCTCTGACACGATAATCCATAATGATGACATCAGAATCAAAGGAATGAATTAAATAATTCAATGCCTTATTGGGTGAGATTTTTCCACATGTTGAAACATCGATATCAACCCTGAAGGTTGAAATCGGTTGATCGGGATGTGTTTCTGGATATGTATGTACGGTTAAATGTGATTTATCCAGATGGGTAACCACACTTTCCTTATGGCAGGGGATATGTCCCATATTGCAGGATGGATCGATTTGATCATCACTGACCTTATCTTCAGAAATCATGATTGTAACACTCGCACCGAGTGGATCATAATCCTGTTTGGCAATATTTAAAACATTCGCATCAATAATCTTCGCTACATCTAATAAAATGTTGGTTAAGCGATCCGAATTGTATTGATCATCAATATATTCAATATAAGATCGGAAGAGCACACGTCTGAACTCCAGTCACCGAATACGATCT
>CALKAH010000238.1 GCA_937983315.1 uncultured Acholeplasmataceae bacterium
CCGAGATCTACACTCTTTCCCTACACGACGCTCTTCCGATCTGGGATGATCTTCTTAATGCCTTACATCAACACAACCGTTGCTAACTTCTACTTAGAATTACGCGGTAAAAAGAGCGTTGTTGCAGAAATCGAATAAAACAATAAAGGCCAAGTGATTGGCCTTTTCTTTACCACAAATGATGAACATGGGGTTTGATGTAGGTGTCATAAATATGTTTGACATCTTTCATCATCTGATCAGTAAGCGGTGGAAGTTCTGCCGCTTTTATATTTTCTAAAATCTGTTCAGGTCGGCTTGCACCTGGGATAACCGTCGATACACCATCAAACATCAGAATCCAGCGAAGTGCATAAGGTGCAAGTTGTCCTTCAGGGAAGATCTTTTTGAGTTCTTCGACAGCTTTTAATCCAACATCATAAGGAACACCACTAAATGTCTCTCCCTTATCAAAGGATTCACCGTGACGATTAAACGTACGATGGTCATGTGGGCCAAATGTTGTATCTTTGGTATATTTACCCGTAAGAAGACCACTTGCTAAAGGAACACGGACAATGATGCCTACATTTTTTTCTTTCGCCATAGGCAATAGTTTTTCGATGGGTTTCAAGCGAAACATGTTGAAGATAACTTCAATCGCTTCAACGCCAGGATAATTCATGGCCGCGATACCTTCTTCAATCTTTTCAATGGATACACCGTAATGCTTGATGATGCCTTGTTTCTTAAAATCATCCATATAACCAAAGATCTTATGATGAGAATAAAGATCAGTAGGGGGGCAGTGCAGAAGAACCATATCAAGAGAATCTACTTGAAGTCTTTGTCTTGAATCATGGATATATGCTTCTAATGCTTCTTTTGTGTAAAGCTTTGTATCTTGTTTAGGGAGTTTTCTACCAATTTTTGTGATAACAAATGGGGGATTCTTCGCGGTCTTGTTGTATTGGCCAATGGTTTTTTCACTTAAGCCACCTTGATAAACATCTGCTGTATCAAGAGCATTGATACCACATGATTGTGCTGTAGAAAGTGTATCAAATGCAATCTTTTTATCAAATGGGTCTCCCCAGCGTGAACCTAGTTGCCATGTTCCAAGTGCAATCTCGCTAATCATAAACCCTGTTCGACCAAAGGGATTAGTCTTCATAGAATTCTCCTCCTATATGGTGTAAGTTGTTTTTTTGAACTCCGTGTAATGTATATCGATATCAATGACTACATAACTTAAATCGAAAGAACCATTCCAATTTAACTGAGTTTTCTCGTTAGTTTGTGAGATAATGATTGGACCCCAAATGCGTTCTGCAAACTCAGGATGATCGATAAATGGGTTACGGTTTCCTTGATGATTGAAAAGGACTTCGTTACGGTTTCTTTCAAAAGCATCAACGGGATCTTGGATATGCCATCTGAGTAACAGATTAAGATCACCGACTGTTGATGTATTGATTGTTAGATTCCAACGTACATGCATATAAAGTAGGATACGTGCAACATCTCCACGATCTGCGTCACCAGGATAGTATCCTCCACTGACTGAACCATGAGAACCTGAGCCTGAAGCAAACGGTAAATTCCCTCGATTTGAGTTAATTAATGGGTTAGCAGGTTTTAAGTTTTGAATATCTGAATCGGAAGCTGTTCCCAACTTCGATTGTGGCCAAACGTGTTCACGATTCCATGTCGTACCACCATCCCAAGCACCCGATACTGATACTCGATTATAGATGAGGATAACATTGCCAGGTCTAGCTGGATCTCGATCACTATCATCAAGGATATAGCGTGCCTGATCGTATGTGAGTGTATTCATTTGTGTAATGAGTGTGCGTAGAGCAGACTTAAGCTGTACATCCGTTACGCCGGAAATGGATGCGTAATAATCGGTATATTCTGCATCATATGACCAAATAGCATAGAGAGTTAGATCGCTCGTCACTTGGTCGTTTTGATTAAACAAGATGGTCCCTGCAGTGTTATATGCCCATCCATCAAGTATGTGGTCATCTTTTGTGATGTTTGTGGGTAATGTAATAGATTGACCATACTTAATGATATCTTGATCGACTTCAACACCGTCACTCATAAACGTAATGGTGTAAGTTTCGCGATCAAAATAAAGTTTGAGTGTAAGAGGTGTCGATGAAATCAAACCCGATGGATTGCTTAATTCTTCATTGAGAATAAATCCTGATTCGCTTGTTGGTATCGAAATA
>CALKAH010000239.1 GCA_937983315.1 uncultured Acholeplasmataceae bacterium
GATCGTATTCGGTGACTGGAGTTCAGACGTGTGCTCTTCCGATCTTGATGATCACTGTCATGAGCGCAAGTGTTGAGATGAGAATAGGTTTTAGATGCCACAGGTGCTTCTTGGTGATCACAACTTCTTCTTGAAGATGTGGTTCTTGATTGATTCTTTCTAAAATACGACTCGAAAAATCCTTGACTTCAACCGCCATTGCTTGTTTTTTGATGTACTTTTTAAGTTGTTTGTTCGTCATGGATTTCACCTACTTCTTGTTTAAGTTTTTTCATGGCTTTATTATAAAGCCATAAGACAGTTCCTAACGGTTTTTTCATAATCCCTGCAATTTCTCGAAATTTAAGATCATTGATCACATGCATGGTGACGATTTCTCTTTCCTCGAGATCGAGAAGATTGAGGAGTTCTAAGATATCATCTGAAGGATCATCTGGTTCTTGTGGTGATGGAATAGTTTCAAAGATTTCTTCACTTTGAACCACTTTCTTCCTCTCATGATAGAGATTAAAAGCAAGATTTCTTCCAATTGTTGTTAAATATGCATAAGGATTCCCGCCTTCTTTGAATTGGTCAATCTTTTCTAGAAAGCGCATGTACGTATCTTGTAAAAGGTCTTCAGCAAGACTTTGATCTTTGATGATGCCAACGATGGTGAAAAAAACTTGCTGTTTGGTCAGAAGGTAGAAGGTATCAAAATGCGTGTAGTTTTTCATTTTGAGTTCACGTATGATCTCTTGTATCCGTTCCATATTTTCCCCTTACATCTTATATACTAATGACATCCTCATTTTATTGGTCTAATTCTATTTTAATCCATAAAAAAGAAAATACCCCACACGATCTGGGGTATCTTTGATTAATTTGCGACAATGTTGATTAATTTGTTGGGAACAATAATGACTTTTCGAACGGTTAATCCTTCCAAATGTTTCGTGACATTCGGATTGCTTAATGCAAGACGTTCAGCTTCAGCCTGTGAAAGATCAACTTTCATCATGAAACGACCTCTTAATTTCCCATTCACTTGAACGACCATTTCCACTTCATCCACCAAGAGGTATGATTCCTCATAGACTGGCCAATCGGAATAGATCAGTTCTTCATTTTGTTTTAAAACTTCTTTATTGAGCTCTTCTGTGATATGTGGACATACAGGATTGAGTAACTTTAAGAATGAACGGGCTTGTTCTTTACCGATTCTTCCTTGTTTATAGACTTCATTGACAAAGATCATCATTTGGCTGATCGCTGTATTAAATGCAAGCTTATCATAATCTTCTGTTACTTTCTTCATCGTTTGATGTAAGATTTGTCTTAATTCTTTGACTTCATCTTTTTCAACGGGGAATTCAAACATTCTCCACACGCGATCAAGGAATTTTTTTGCTCCGTTTAAGGATTCAGTAGACCACGGCTTTTCTGCATCGAGTGGACCCATAAACATTTCATAAAGGCGTAATGTATCGGCACCATGTGATTGAATAATATCATCAGGATTGACGACATTACCGCGTGATTTACTCATCTTGGTGTGATCAGCACCCAAGATCATGCCTTGGTTGAACAAACGCTTGAAGGGTTCTTTGACAGAGACAATACCTATGTCGTGTAAGAATTTCGTCCAGAAACGTGAGTAGAGTAAATGGCCAACCGCATGTTCTGTTCCACCAATATAAAGATCAACCGGTAACCATTTATCGAGTGCCTTTTTAGCTTCTTCAGAATTGAGGGGAATCATGCCTAAATGATGCTTTAAGATATAACCCATGAAATACCATGAACTACCCGCTAATTGAGGCATGGTGTTGGTATCACGACGTCCTTTGATGCCTTGATGATTCACGTATAACCAATCATGTGCGTTAGCTAAGGGTGATTCACCGGTTCCGCTGGGACGGATATTTTTTAAAACGGGTAAATCAAGGGGAAGATCGTCATCATCTAACACATGGATGTTACCCTCTTCATCATAGAAGACAGGGAAGGGTTCACCCCAATAACGTTGACGTGAAAAGACCCAGTCTCTTAATTTATAAGTGCTATGACCATAACCTTGTTTTGTTTTCTCTAAGTAATCGATAATCTTCGCTTTGGCTTCTTCGTTATATAAACCATCGATGATGCCACTGTTGTAGTGAAGTCCATCACCTGTATACGCCTTTTCAGACTCTCCTTGAATAACTTCAACGATGTCAAGACCATGAATCTGTGCAAACTCAAAATCACGATCATCATGCGCAGGAACTGCCATCACCGCACCAGTACCATAATGGGGGAGTACATAATCAGCAATCCAAATGGGAATACGTTTATGATTGAGTGGATTAATCGCATAGGATCCCGTAAAGACACCTGTTTTTGTCTTATCTAATGCACGGTCCATATCGTTTTTCATTTTGGTTGCTTCAATATAAGATTTGACGGATGCGAGTTCGTCTTCGGTTGTCACCGATAAAACAAGGGGATGTTCAGGTGCTAAAACACAGTAAGTCGCACCATAAATCGTATCGGGGCGCGTTGTGAAAAT
This sequence comes from uncultured Acholeplasmataceae bacterium, assembly GCA_937983315.1. Lineage (GTDB taxonomy): Bacteria > Bacillota_I > Bacilli_A > Acholeplasmatales > Acholeplasmataceae > Peloplasma. The sequence goes on from CALKAH010000239.1 coordinate 2,531, forward strand.
ATCAAAGGATTCATCTGATTGATCAACCTTAAAGGTCATCATCGCACCGATGGATTTACCAATCCAGTTGCGTTGCATTTCTTTTAAGTGTTCAGGCCAATCCAGTTCTTCTAAATCTTCTAATAGACGATCAGCATACGCGGTGATACGAAGAACCCATTGACGCATCGCTTTCTTAACGACGGGATATTGTCCACGTTCGGAGACCATTTTTCCATCGACAAGTTCAATTTCATCATTGGCTAAAACAGTGCCTAAACCTTCACACCAATTGACTTCAACATCCTTTAAAACCGCTAAACCATGTTCATAGAGCTTCTTAAAAATCCATTGTGTCCATTTGAAATAAGTAGGGTCTGGCGTTGCAAATTCGCGGTCCCAATCGATACCTTTTCCGGATTCAATGATTTGACGCTTGAAATTTTGGATATTAGCATACGTAAATGTTCTCGGATCTTTTCCTGTCGATAATGCATATTGTTCTGCAGGTAAACCAAAAGCATCCCATCCCATGGGATGTAAAACATTATAATTTTGCATACGCTTAAAGCGACTGATAATATCAGTTGCTGTATAGCCTTCAATGTGTCCGACATGTAGACCATTGGCTGAAGGATAAGGAAACATATCTAGAACATAATATTTTTCTTTATACCGGTCTTCAGATGTTTTAAAAAGCTTGTTTTCATACCAATAGCGCTGCCATTTTTTCTCGATGTTATTAAAGTCATAGTACATGATGGATACCTTCTTTCAATGCTATTTATATTATAGTAGAAATCATCCTTTTTTCCAACAAAAAAAGGGATTTTATATCCCCTTTTGTTTTTTACTTCGCAGCTTCGATGTACTTAACCAAGTCGCCAACAGTCTTAATGCTTTGGGCTTGTTCATCACTCACTTGAATTTTGAATTCATCTTCAATGTTCATGATGAGTTCAACAGCATCGATGGAGTCAGCTCCAAGATCTTCAGCAAGGCGAGATGTAAGGGTTACTTTTTCTGCAGGTACATTTAATTCTTCAACAATCATTTCTTTCACGCGTTCAAATATCACGTTCATATCCTCCTTATTTCAGCAATGCTATTATAAGCCAATTCGTGTGAATTGTCAATTTTGATTTTGTTTTATTTTTTGAAGTTCAAAGTTTTTTTATATGATTTCATGATGTGAACGTTTTCAAATCTTTTTTTTAGAATTATACTTGCAATATTTTCGTGA
>CALKAH010000240.1 GCA_937983315.1 uncultured Acholeplasmataceae bacterium
ACCACCGAGATCTACACTCTTTCCCTACACGACGCTCTTCCGATCTACATATGTCCAATGCTTACCAATATAGTTTTTAACAAACTTATTAATCCCATCGATAGCGAGTAAAATGAGCGTGATCGTTTTGGATGGTTTATCTTTGGGTGATAATCGCTCGATACGATATCCAAAATAAATACCAAAGAGTGCAATTGTGGTCATCACAATCAATGAGATAACAAAATAGGAAGGAAGATTACTGATGTAATCACTGAGCCACTGGAGCATCGTCGTCCTCCTTAATCTTATAGAATTTTTTAACGGCTGGGATCATATTGATATAAACCGCTAATTTTAAACTTAAGATACCAATGAGTAAGAAAATAAAACTATACATCATCGTATTCCCTGGTAGATCTTTGGTTGAAAACCATGTAAACGCAACAATCACAACATAAAGCACATAGCGTTGAAATAAATGAAACACATAACGCTGAACGTTAAATTTACCTTTAGTTGCTTGGATCATTAAACTGTGGTTAAAAAGCGCTGTTGCTGCTCCCAAGATAGCCCACAAGACATAGTCTGGGAAGAATATGAGCGTCACTAAAGAATAGATGATGGAATAGATGAGTGCTGTTATACTAATGGCGTGCATTTCTTTCATAACGCTCTTCGCTCCTTACAAACTGTATTAAAACAATAAAACCAAAGATGACTCCAACACTTAAGCCTATGCCGGTTAAGATGAGTTGAAGTGATGAATCGGGATTGATTTTCCCACCGATCCAATAACCCAAGAGTGCTAAACCCAAGACGGTGAAAAAGAATTGCATCACCATCATATAGGCCATGAAGTAACGTTTGGCTTTACTTAATTTATTTCGTTCCAAATAAACGATCCCCGCAATCTCCGAGTCCGGGCACAATATATCCGTTCTCATTCAAATGTGAATCCATAGCTGCTAAATAGATTGATACATCAGGATGTTCTCTCTGTAAGCGGCTTACACCTTCTGGACAACCAACTAATCCGACGTAACGAATATCGGTTGCACCTTTTGATTTTAATATTTCAATCGCTTTGCATGCAGAACCTGCAGTGGCAAGCATTGGATCAACAACCAAGACTACACCGGTTGTAATTTCTTTTGGAAATTTTTGATAATAGACTTGAGGTTGTAATGACTCCTCATCACGATAAAGACCAATATGACCAATTTTAGCGGTTGGAATCATGTTATGGATACCTTCCACCATACCGAGACCTGCTCGTAAAATGGGAACGATCACGACTTGTTTATCAAGTTCGTAAGCGATTGTTTCGCACATCGGTGTTTCAACGGTGATTGGACGGGTGGTCAAATCACGGGTGATCTCATAGGTGATGAGTCCACCTACTTCCGATACGCTTTCCCTAAATTCTTTGGTTCCTGTTCTTTTGTCTCTGATCTTGGCCATTTTATGGTTGATCAGTGGGTGATTCAGAATCACGACTTTGCTCATTTCTATTCCTTCCCCTCTATCGATGTGATTTTATCGAGACGTTTTTGATGTCTTGACTCAAAGGTCGCTTGCATAAAGGTGTTGATGATGGAAATGGCGTTTTCATAGGTGGTCGTTCGACCGCCTAATGCAATAATGTTCGCGTTATTGTGTTCTTTAGCAAGTCGTGCGGTGTTCTCATCATAAACGAGAGCTGCGCGAACGCCTTTGACTTTGTTTGCAGCAATGCTGATGCCGATACCCGTTCCACAAAGAACGATACCGAAATCAAAACCACCGCCAACAATGGCATGACCCACCTTCTCACCATATTCCGGATAATCAACAGATTCATTGGAGTTGGTACCATAGTCAACCACATCGACATGCTGTGATGTTAAGTATGCTTTAATTTTTTCTTTGAGCGAATATCCACCATGGTCGCTTCCGATCGCAACGCGCATATGAATCCTCCTTTGACTTGACCTATTAGTTATTATATCATAATTCAAAACGCTTTATAGTAAAATACTATAAAATCCCAAAAACGAGACCTAGTCTTCCTGGGTCTCGTTATAGTATGCTTTTTTACGTTCATTCGCTTTTAAGATTGCTTTTCTTAATCGAATGGAATACGGGGTAATTTCGATGAGTTCATCGTCATTAATAAATGCAAGACAAGCTTCTAAATTCATCTGTCTTGGCGTCTTGAGGACAACCGTTGAATCTTTGGATGCACTTCTCATGTTGGTGAGTTGTTTTTCCATGGTCACATTGACGACTAAATCCGTATCTTTATTGGATTCACCGACAATCATGCCTTCATAGACGGAAACGCGGGGTTCTAAGAACATTTGTCCACGGTCTTCTAAGCGACCAATCGCATAGGCGGTCGTCATCCCTTGATTCATGGAGATAAGTGCACCAGTACGTCTGTTACCCACAACATCATAAACCATGGGACGATAATCCACATACACATGGGATAAAATACCATAGCCTTTGGTAGCTGTTAGGAATTGGGTCACAAAACCGATTAATCCACGGGATGGCATCACATAATGAATACGTGCGTAATCACCGTGTTGACTCATCTGAATGAGATCACCCTTGCGATCACCAAGCATTTCAATGACGGTTCCCATAAATTCTGAAGGACAGTCAATTTGTACATCTTCATAAGGTTCATGTTTCACACCATTGATCATCTTGACGATGACGCGTGGACGCGAAACCTGAAATTCATAGCCTTCACGACGCATCGTTTCAATGAGAATACCCAAGTGAAGTTCACCGCGTCCTGAAACGATCCAAGCTTCAGAGGTTTGAATGCGGTCCACACGAAGTGAAACGTCTTTTTGAGTTTCTTTAAATAAACGATCATCAATTTTAGATGCTGTAACAAATCGTCCTTCTTTACCTGCAAAAGGAGAGTTGTTGGTCAAAAATGTCATTTGTACAGTGGGTTCATCGATATGTAGCGGAGGAAGTGCTTCTTCACTACCTACTTCAGTTACCGTTTCACCGACGTGAATATCAGGAAGACCTGCGATCGAGACGATATCACCTGCATAGGCTTCATCAACTTCGTTTTTCTCCATACCCAAACTTTGTAAAATCTTTTGAATGCGAAATTGTACAATCGAATGGTCTAATCGAATGCAGGAAACAGTTTCACCAACGCGAAGTGTCCCACGATAGATTTTACCAATCCCCATACGTCCAACATAGTCATTATAATCGATTAAGGCTGGCTGAAATTGAAGATTTCCTTCACGATGCATCGAGGGTTCTGGAATCGCCTTTAAGATGGTATCAAGGATGGGTTGCATCCGCTTTGAAGGATCTAAGATAGGTTCATAGTTGGCTAAACCATGAAGACCTGATGCGTAAATGACGGGGAAATTAAGTTGATGATCATCGGCACCTAAATCAATGAATAAATCATAGACTTCATTGACGGTCCGTTGAATATCAGCAAATTTACGGTCAATCTTATTGATAACAACAATTGGCATCAAATGTGCTTCAAGTGCTTTTTTGAGAACGAAACGCGTTTGTGGCATGACACCTTCGTAGGCATCAACAAGCAATAAAACACCATCGACCATGTACATGATGCGTTCAACTTCACCACCAAAATCAGCATGACCCGGTGTATCCAAGATATTAATGCGCGTATCTTTGTAGATTATCGCGGTATTTTTGGCAAGGATGGTAATACCACGTTCACGCTCTAAGTCGTTGGAATCCATGGCACGTTCGTTTAAGTTTTGATGTTGATCAAATGTTTCACTTTGTTTTAACAGTTGGTCAACGAGTGTCGTTTTGCCATGATCGACGTGAGCGATGATCGCAATGTTTCTAATTCTCATAAAGTTCCT
>CALKAH010000241.1 GCA_937983315.1 uncultured Acholeplasmataceae bacterium
ATCGTATTCGGTGACTGGAGTTCAGACGTGTGCTCTTCCGATCTACCTTAAAGGAGCCGATTGGTTCCGTTCCATTGGAACTGCAAAATCATCAGGTACCAAGGTTTTCGCATTGGGCGGAAAGATTGTGAACACAGGTCTAGTTGAAGTTCCTATGGGAACAACTCTCCGTGAAGTCATCTTCGATATCGGTGGAGGAATCCCTAATAAACGTAAATTCAAAGCAGTTCAAACTGGTGGTCCATCAGGAGGATGCATCACTGAAAAAGATTTAGATACGCCTATTGATTTTGAAAATTTAACCGCACTGGGTTCCATGATGGGATCAGGTGGGATGATCATCATGGATGAAGATAACTGTATGGTCGACGTTGCTCGATTCTATCTGGACTTTACCGTGGATGAATCATGCGGAAAATGTACACCATGTCGCGAAGGAACCAAACAGATGAAAGTCATCCTTGAACGGATCTGTAATGGTTTTGGAACCATGGAAGATATCGATGAACTTGAACGACTTGCACACATGATTCAAGAAACATCTCTTTGTGGATTAGGTCAAACTGCACCCAATCCTGTTCTTTCGACCTTAAAACACTTCAGACATGAATATGAAGCACACGTAAAAGATAAAGTATGTCCCGCTGGTGTATGCCGTGAACTCACACACTTCGTAATTGACGATCATTGCATCGGTTGTACGAAATGTGCGAAGAACTGTCCAACAAACGCAATCACCGGTTGGCCAAGACAAAAACATATCATTGACCTTGAATTATGCATTCGTTGTGGTGCATGTAAGAAAGCATGTCCAGTCGGGGCTATATCAAGTGTCGCTATTCGTGAGGAGAATCGATTATGATAAAAGATATCCATCTCGTGATCAATGGGACACCTATTGTTGCGAAATCCAATCAAACGATTTTAAAAGCTGCAGAAGAAAACGGGATTCATATCCCTCGTTTGTGTTACTTCGAAGGTATTCATGAAGAAGGGAACTGCCGTGTTTGTTCTGTCAAAATCAATAATCAAAAAAATCTTAAACCAGCATGTCGAACCCTCGTTGATGAAGGTATGAATGTCATCACAGATGACAATGATGTCTTTGAAGCGGTCACGATGAACTTAGAATTACTGGCGCATAAGCATCATTTTGAATGCTTCAATTGTTCACGTGAAACCAACTGTGAATTTCTTGATTTACTCCGCGAATTTTCAGTCGAAAATGAATTAACCCATTTATATGGTTCTAATGATGCACCATGCTATTTCTCAGATACATCAGGTGTCATCACCGTCGATAGCAGTAAATGTATTTTATGTGGTCGATGTGTATCCGCATGTGAAAAATTTACTGGTCTTGGCATCTTAAACTATAACGAACGTGGTTCTGAAACATACGTAGGGCCTGCTCTATTCCATCATATGGAAGATGCAGGATGTATTTACTGTGGTAAATGTATCCAGGCATGTCCAACGGGAGCACTTCGCGAAAAGGATGATATTCGATTGCTTGAAACTGCACTACGCGACCCAAGAAAAACGGTCATCTGTCAAGTAGCACCTTCGATTCGTGCAACTCTTGGTGAAGAATTTGGATATCCGATTGGTACCAATGTTGAAGGACAAATGTTTGCAGCATTAAAGAAGTTAGGAATCGATGAAATCATGGATACGAACTTCACAGCAGATCTCACGATCTTAGAAGAAGGTACCGAGTTTATCGAACGTTTGAAAAAGGGTGGTCCATTTCCGATGTTTACCTCATGTTCACCAGGATGGGTCAACTTTCTAGAACTCTATCATCCCGATCTCATTCCACATTTATCCACATGTAAATCACCTCAACAAATGGCTGGAGCATTGATCAAGACGTATTACGCAAAAGAGCTTAATATCGATCCCAAAAATATCGTGTCTGTTTCGATTATGCCTTGTATTGCAAAAAAAGAAGAAGCACGTCGTGAAGATATGGGACGTGATGGCTATCGTGATGTTGATATTGTCCTCACGACGCGTGAACTTGCACGGATGATTCGTCGTCGTAAGATTGATTTTAAAGCTTTAGAACCCATACAACCTTATGGCATGCTTGCAACGTACACCGGAGCAGGAACCATCTTTGGTGCAACCGGTGGCGTGATGGAAGCAGCTTTAAGAACAGTGACTGAAATCTTAGAAGAACATCCGACACCCATTGATTTTAAAGAACTCAGAGGTAATCAAGATATCAAAGAAGCAACCTACATGGTCGCAGGAACTCCAGTTCGAGTTGCAGTTGTGCATGGCGGATATGCAATTGGAAAATTCATCGATGATATGAAGAAGAGTGAAAAGAAATATCATTTCATCGAAATCATGGGTTGTACGGGTGGTTGTATCAATGGTGGTGGACAACCTATCGTTCAAGCGAAGATCGCTGAAAAGGTTGATGTTCGTACACTGCGTGCCAATGTCCTCTACCAAATTGATAAAGATGCACCATTAAGAAAATCACATGAAAATCCCTTTGTTAAAACGTTATATGAAAAATTCTTAGGGACACCCAACTCGCACATCTCTCATAAATTACTTCATACACACTATCATAAACGTGAAGCATATTCTAAACTATTTTAAGTTGATGTCATCATGAAAAAATTATGGATAATCATCCTTGTTATCTTCCTTTATGGATGCCAACCTTCTGAAAAACTAAGCATCATGGTTCCACAAGGAAGCCCTCAACTTGCAACATTAGGGCTTGATGATGATCGCTATGATATGGATGTCGTTCTTGGTGCTGATCCCTTAGTCGCTGCATTTGGATCGATGTCACATGATGCGATTATCGCCCCAACGAATTTAGGTGCTAAACTCTATCAGTCAAAACCGAGTTATATCTTAGCAGCAACACTTGTTTGGGGTAATTATTATCTTATCTCATCATCATTCGACACCTTTTCGATTGATCAATTAGAAGGACAATCCATCGTTGTTTTTGGTCAAAATCAAACATCTGATATCATCTTGAAGCATCTTTTGCAACAGTATGAAATTGATGCAACGTTCACCTATGTTGATTCGGTTACAGCTGCATCTAGTCTTTATATCAGTGATCCATCCTTGATTGTTTTAGTTGCTGAACCGAGTTTTTCAATCATCAAAAAACTTATTCCTGAAACAAAATCCATAGACATTCAAGAACTTTATGCCAATATTCATGATCAAACGAGTTATCCTCAAGCATCGCTTTTTATCAGAAGTGATTTACATCCTGAACAAGTATCTGCGATTCTTGAAGATATCGAATCATCAATCACCTGGGTTAACAGTCGAGAAGGTGACGTGCTTGAACGAGGAGTTTCTCTAGGTCTTGCTGATGATCGAGATGTTTTAACAGATGCGATTATCGGAAGTCATATCATCTATCAATCAGCCCAAGAAGCAAAAGAATCATGCAATACATATTTAAGGATGATATTATCATTTAACCCGCAACTGATCGGAGGAAAACTCCCAGATGATGGGTTCTACTGGAGTGATGTTGAGTGAAAAAGGTTTGGATGTTATCATCAATCATGACCATCTTGATGATTTGGTTGATCGCATTTTATGCAGTGGATCATGCATTAATTTTACCCTCTCCGCTCGATGTCATTAAGGCATCGATGAGGTTAGTGACAGGGGGTAGTTCCTTCGCAATCATGGGACTATCCCTCGTCCGTTTAATCCTTGCAGTTTTCATTTCTTCCATCAGTGGTCTACTCCTTGGTGTGATTGCAGGTTTAAGTTCATCTGTTTCATCCTTTATGAAACCCTATATTACTATGTTAAGAACGATTCCTGTGATTTCAATTGTGGTTATTTTACTCATTTTATTAGGACAAAGTTTGACACCTTATGCCATTACCTTTTTTATGGTATTTCCCATCATGTATCAAGCAACAGAAGAAGGGATTCGTCATATCGATTCAAGTTTCATCGATGTCTATCATTTGGAAGCACACGATTGGAAACTCGCTCTTAAACATCTTTATCTACCCTTGATCAAACCCTACATCATTCTTGCAAGTCTACAATCCTTTGGATTAGGACTTAAAGTCATGGTCATGGCTGAATATCTCGCACAAACTACGCGCTCGATAGGACAGGCGATCTATTTAGCAAAAACCAATCTGGATTACGCGACGGTTTTTGCCTGGACGATTCTTTTAATCATTGTCTCTTTAGTGATGGAGTCGATGATACGTCATTATGAAAGACGATTTGCAACAACGTTGGATTAAGGAATTTTTCAATCTTTCGCGGTAAAAAATAAGTCAAATTTCAACTAAATCTTAAGTTTTACTTAACTTAAAAAACTGTGATAATTTTAATTGACAACCTTCTTTTATTCATATATAATACAAGTGTTTCACCCACCTTTTGTGTGGTGAGACTCATGAATTGGTCCTAATGTCGACATCCCCCCCAGACATTAGGACTCTTCTTTTTTTATGGTGACCATGCTATAATAAAACCAAATACAAGCCAACTATTTAGAATAAGTCAAGTGATAAGAAATAAATAGTAGTTATGATATTAAGGCGTGGTAAAAAGAATGCCAAATGACACATCAAGATCTTTGAAATTTAAATATGTTAATGAGTATTCAATGAATAAGTCGTATGATTCTTTAGAATTGAACGAATAACCCGCAGCATTTTTTTCGTCACGTGACCAATGATAACGCGATGACGTTTACCCTCAGCTTTCTTTTTGAGGTAGTAAGCTTTAAAAACAGGATCAAACTTAACCGCAGCTTGTGCGACATGATAAATGGCGAACCTTAAAAGAGATGACCCACGTTTTGAAATCTTATAGCTACCTTCGAAGTTTCCCGACTGATAAACGGATGGATCTAGTCCAGCGTAAGCCAGAAGTTGATCATCGGTTTTGAAGCGATGAATGTCGCCGATTTCAGCGAGTATAATCGCACCCGTTGTGTAACCAATTCCGGGGACAGATAAAAGTGTCGTTTGAGACTCATCGACATGATGGGTGATTTCAAGTTCGATATCACAGACCTGGTCTTTGATCACCAGGATACGTCTAATAGTCTGTTTAATCGAAAAACAAAGAGCTGAGCTATCAATACCAATCGAGGATGAATGAAGTTCTTTAAGCATTTGAGCTTCTCTGATTCCACGGTGTCCTTGAGAGGATTTTCTGATCAATTCCTTGAGCGTTTCAAATCTGACGCGCTTAAATTCCGATAAGGAAGCACAACGACTTAACACCTCCATGGAGGCTTTAGAATTGATTTTCTTAAAGATCTTATAGTATTCAGGAAAAGCTTGAATCACATAAGCATGGAGAAGATTCATCTCTTTATTGATTTGTGTTTTGAGAGATTTTCTCTGTCTTACGAGTGTTTTGAGTTCATCGATGTGATAAGATGAAAGCGTATAGGGTTTGAAATCATTTTGATTTCTGATAAGAAACATACAAATGGCCTTGGCGTCAATCGTATCTGTCTTCGTCTTACGAACAGAGCTAGCCTTACGGTCCATATTGGTTAACAATGGATTGATGAACATCACCTCAAACCGTGCAAGGATGAGAAAGTGTAGAATATTTCTACTGTAATGTCCAGTTGATTCAAGCCCTATACGAACATTTAGATCATTGAAGAACTCTTTAGC